>CAZQVW010000051.1:0-13127 GCA_964596865.1 uncultured Bacteroidaceae bacterium | reverse complement strand
TTTTGTTTTTCGCGCCCTTGCGCGGAAAAAGTGCGCGATAGTTTGCGTTCACAGTACTGTAACAATAACTAAACAGTACTGTTTAGTTATTGTTACAGTACTGTTTAGTTATTGTTACAGCACTGTTAACGATAGTCAAAACGATTGGAAGTGACTTTTTGCTCGGGATAAACGCGGATTGGTTCGGGAATAATTCTTCGCAAATGGGAAATAAAAAATAAAAGAGCGCATCAAATTGGCGGAAGGTGTCGCTATTTGATGCGCTCTCGGTGAAAATTAAATGTACTTATATATAATGTATAGCAGAGGTGATGAAAATCGGCCTGCTACTCTTCACGTAGTGAATCTGGCAGAGGAATTTTTCGCACATAGTGTTTGCCCTAACGGGCAAGAGGGCGGATAACACGGCGGAACAAGTCCGCCTGATCCGCCCCTACCGGTTAAGACAAAACTTCGTCATTGTTAAGACAAAACTTTGTCATTGTTAAGACGAAACTTCGACATTGTTAAGACGAAACTTCGACATTGAATAATGGCTCTTTCATCACCTTTGGCAGAACTTTGTTCTTGTGTTTTTTCCAAAAGGCCTTATTTCGCCGGAATATTCTTGAGAACCTCCAACAGATGATCCCAAACCATCTGAACGGTGGGGATGAGCAGACGCTCATCGGGGGAATGGACACCGCGAAGGGTGGGACCGAAGGAAACCATGTCTACGTTGGGGTATTTCTCAGAGATCAATCCGCACTCCAGACCGGCATGGATGGCCTTGATCTGCGGGTCTTTGTGGAAGATGCGCTTATATGCCTCAACGGTGATTTTCAATAGCGGGCTTTCGGGGTTGAGCTTCCATCCGGGATAGCCATCGCCGGTCTCCACGTCTGCTCCGGCCAAGCGGAATACGCCGCCCACCATATCTGACGCGTTCTTGCGCGCACTAAGGATGTTGGAGCGCTGGGAAAGGACGATGGTGATGTCCGTTCCGTTGAGATGGACGCTGGCCAGATTGGAAGAGGTCTGCACAAAATTGGGTATCTCCTGATCCATGGCGAGCACACCGTTGGGCACGGAGACAAGGGCGGTGATGAGGTTGTCGGACGTGTCCTTGTCCAGAACTTGAGCGGCGGGCTCGGCGCTCTCCACGGTGAGCGAGAGGCTGGGCTCGGTCTGCGAATATTCTTCCTGCAATTCGGAGGCGAGGATATTGATTGTGGCCACCACATTGTCTTTCTCTATGGCGGGCACACTGATGATGGCGTAGCCGTGGCGGGGAATGGCGTTGTGAAGGCCGCCCGACTGAATGTCGGCTATGCGCACATCATAGGGCTGCAGGGCGTGCAGGGCGCGAGCCAAGAGTTTGTTGGCGTTGGCGCGCTTTTTCTCGATGTCGTCGCCCGAATGTCCGCCGGTGAGCCCGCTCACGCTAAGGCGCATAAAGAATGAATCGGTGGGCGCGGCCTCCAACGAGGCGTGGAAAGTGGCTGTGGTGTTGGCTCCGCCTGCGCAGGAGATGAAGATAAGGCCCTCGTCCTCGGAGTCTAAATTAATAAGGTAGTCGGCTTTGAAGAAACCGGGCTTAAGACCTTGCGCACCGGTGAGCCCCTCTTCTTCGGAGACGGTGAACAGACATTCCAGCGGGCCGTGCTGGATGGTGTTGTCGGCCAGGATAGCCATCTCAATGGCCACGCCGATACCGTCATCGGCTCCCAGGGTGGTGCCCTCGGCCTTCATCCAATCGCCATCGATATAGGTGCGGATTGGGTCGGTGAGAAAATTGAAATTAGAGTCGGCCACCTTTTCGCAGACCATATCCATGTGGCTCTGCAGGACAGTGGGGTGGAGATTCTCCATACCTTTTGTGGCGGGCTTGCGGATTAGGACGTTGCCCACCTCGTCTTGGAATGTCTCGAGGCCGAGTTTATGACCGTAGTCTACAAGGAATTTGCCCATGCGCTCCTCTTTGTGAGTGGGGCGCGGAATCTGATTGATTTGTGAGAAGCAATAAAACACTGCTTCCGGCTTCAGTTCGTTTGCTGTCATATTTTTTAGGTTTAGAGTTTATTATTCTATAGATGAGAGCGGGATGCTATGAATTTTATAGTTGTTTGCTATGCTTTCATAGGCGTAATTAATAATTAATAACAGAAATCTTGCTTTTTGTGGCACCAAGAAAAGTTATCTTTGCACAATCATTCGCCCCCATTCGTGCGCATCGCGGTGTCTGTGTTGCCGCAAACGTGCAGAAGGGTGAGGCGCGGCTGTTTAAGGCCGGTGCAAATGTAAGAAAAAACGATGAAAGAATTTCTTTTTATCCTGTTATTTGTGGCTTTTGCGGTGGTATTGCTGTCCGTAAGGCTTTGGCTGGGTGGCAAAAGTTTCGTTCACACGCATATCGACGGCAATAAAGAGATGGCGAAGCGCGGTATCCGGTGTGTGAAGCAGATGGATGCTGAAGAGCGCCGCAATAGCGGTCTGAAAATCCGCGAACACAGCAGGTAATCCGATTATCATAAGTGGGAAACCCCGCGTCGCGGCCAATAAGAGCAATAGTTTTGGGGTTAATCCCAAGTTTTCCTTTTGTAATTCAATAAAATGCAATGATATGAAAAAGATTTTTCCTGTAGTGGCAATGATAGCTTTGTGTCTGATGGGCATGACTGGCTGTTCCAAGGCAGACAAGAAAGCTCCGGCCTTTAAGAATGCGTCCGCCAAGAGTGAAAAGGGCGTTACTATCGCGTTTGTGGATCTGGATTCGCTGATGGCCCACTATCAGTACTATTTGGATTGCAGTAAGACGCTGGAACAAAAGAGCGAAAAAATCTCTAACGACCTCAACAACAAGGCTGTGGCCCTACAAAAGGAGATGGCCGAGGCGCAGGACAAATATCAGAAAGGCCAGCTCACACAGGAGCAGGCTTCGCAGCTCCAGGTTAGATTACAAAACAAGCAATCCCAACTGCAGAACCAGCAGCAGTCTTATTCCGAGGCCTTCCAGAAGGAGCAGGCCAAATATAATAAGGCGCTCCACGATTCTATAGACAATTTTTTGCAGTCGTATAACAAGACGGCCGGATTTACTTACATTCTTTCGCGCTCAAACGACAATATCCTGCTTGCCGACCCCAAATACGACATCACGGAGGAAGTGATAAGCGGCCTCAACAAGCGTTATAAGAAGAAATAAGGTGGGCCTCCCCTTCGGGATGGCTCTACCCCCCTTTCTTTGGCGTAAATAATAGTATTCTACGACCTTAAAGAATTGTTGCTATGGAAATTAGTGTTCGTTGTATCAACGACCGTAAGGTCTATACTGCCCCCGAGGGCGTTAGTCTGCTGGAGTTGTGCCGTCAGATTGCCCCGCAGATGTGTGAAAGTGCGGTCTCGGCGAAGGTGAACAATGTCAATCGCGGATTGACGTATCGCGTCTACAATAATTCCGACGTGGAATTTCTCACAATCGCCTCATCGCTGGGCATGAGCGTGTATACGCGCACATTGCTGTTCGTATTGAGCAAGGCGGTGGCCAATCTGTATGAAGGTGTCCACCTAAGTGTGGAAGCCCCAATCTCTAATGGCTATTATATCTATCTTAGGAGGCCGGCCGGCGAGGATTTCCACCCCAATGTGGGCGACATCCGCCGCGAAATGGACGCTATTATAAAGAAGGATATTCCCTTTGAGAGAGTGGTGTGCCCCACCGACCAAGCAATTGAGGTTTTCGACAAATATGGAATGCACAGCAAATCCACATTGCTCAAAACCACGGGCAGTCTCTACACCACCTACTATCTTTTGGACGGTTATCCCGATTATTATTACAGTGCACTGTGCCCCTCCACCGGTTATATCAAGCTCTACGGGTTGGAGAGCTACCATGACGGTCTGCTGTTGCGCTTGCCCGACCCTGATAACCCCACTAAACTGAAGCCCCATGTGCCGCAGGAGAAGATGCTGGAGGTATTCAATGAGCACCACCGCTGGCAAGACCTCGGCTGCCTGCGCACTATCGGCGAGATGAACGAATACTGCGCCAAGGGCTACACCAACGACCTTATCAATGTCTCCGAAGCCCTGCAGGAGCGCAAGATATGTCACATCGCCGAGGACATAGCCGCTCGCAAAGTTAAACTGGTATTGATTGCGGGTCCGTCGTCCAGTGGCAAGACCACATTCAGTAAGCGACTGAGCGTACAGTTGATGACGTGCGGGATTCGCCCGCGCCCAATCTCCCTTGACGATTTCTTTTTGCCGCGTGTTCAGACGCCAAGGAATGACGATGGCGATTATGACTACGAATCTATCGATGCCCTCAACCTCCCGTTGCTCTATCAGCAGATGCAGAGCCTGTTCAACGGCGAGGAGGTGGAGTTGCCCAAATATGATTTCCAAAGCGGCGAGAGTTTGGGCAGCGGCAAGAAATTGAAATTAGCCGCAAACGATGTGCTGGTGATTGAGGGCATCCACGCGCTCAACCCCAAGCTCACTCAAAAGATTCCTGCCGAATTGAAATATAAGGTGTATGTGTCGGCGCTCACCACTATCCAGCTGGACGACCATAACTACATCCCCACTTCCGACAACCGCCTATTGCGCCGCATCGTCAGAGACTATAAATTCCGCGGCTACTCCGCTCAGGAGACTATCTCGCGCTGGCCCAGTGTGCAGGCGGGCGAAAGAAAGTGGATATTCCCGTTTCAGGAGAATGTGGACGTGATGTTTAATTCGGCTCTGCTGTTTGAATTGGCGGGATTGCGCACCCAGGCCCTGCCATTGCTGGAGATGGTGCCGGAAAATGCGCCCGAATACGCCGAAGCCTATAGATTGAGGAAGTTTTTGCGCTATATCAACCCCATAAAGATTACGGGACTGCCGCAGGATTCGCTCTTGAGAGAATTCCTCGGTGGTAGCAGTTTCCATTATTAGAACTTTTGGGGTGCCCGGGCGGCTCGGAATGTATGGGCTACCCCGATGGCGCGGGCTACTCGCAGAGAGAGTGGACTAATAGAATAAAGACTTGTAAAATGAAATTCGGATTTGTGAGAGTGGCCGCCGCCATACCTGAAGTTAAGGTGGCCAACTGCGAATATAATGTAGAGCGGATGCAGGGCCTAATAGATAAGGCCGTGGCGGAGGAAGCGGAGATTGTGTGCTTCCCCGAACTGGGCATCACCGCCTACACCTGTCAGGATCTCTTTTCCTCCCAATTATTGCTGGACAGAGCCGAGATAGCCCTGATGAAGCTCATCAACTACACCCGCTCGCTCGATATTGTGGTGGTGTGCGGCTTGCCAATCAGTGCGGGCGGCATGTTGCTCAATTGCGGTGTGGTGGTATGCAAGGGCAAGGTGATGGGCGCTGTGCCAAAGAGCTATCTGCCCAACTATAAGGAGTTCTACGAAATGCGGTGGTTCACTCCCGCCACGGGCTTGGAGCCGCAGACGGTGCATTTGGCCGGTCAGACGGTGAGAGTGGACGCCCACCAAATCTTTGAGACTCCCTCCTGCCGCTTCGCAATAGAAATTTGCGAAGACCTATGGGCACCGGTGCCGCCCAGTACGGGATTGACATTGGCCGGAGCGGAGATAATCCTCAACCTCTCGGCCTCCAACGACCTTGTGGGCAAACACGCCTACCTGCGCAACCTTATAATCCAGCAAAGTGCGCGCACTATCTGCGGATACGTCTATGCCGGATGCGGATGGGGCGAGAGCACGCAGGATGTAGTCTACGGTGGCACCGCCATGATCTGCGAAGACGGTCGTCTGTTGAAGGAGGCCGACCGCTTCTCTATTCAGGAACAATTAATCTGCAGCGAAATAGACGTGGAGCGGATTCGTTCCGAGCGCCGATTGAATACCACGTTTTCTCATACGGCTGCAATGTTGTCTAATGCCGCTTCTGCGCTCCCCCGTGCCGCCGCTGCGCTTTCTAATGGCACCGCCAAGCATGGAAGGGGCGGTTATGTTGTGGTGCCCGTGTCTACGAGTTTGCCGGAGACAGAGGACATTCATCTTACGCGCAAAGTGGAGCGCCATCCATTTGTGCCGCAGGGCTCTGAATTAGACGACCGTTGCCGCGAGATTTTCTCCATTCAGGTGGAGGGGCTGATGAAGCGCATCGCCCATGTCCATTGCGACACGATGGTGATTGGCGTGAGCGGCGGATTAGATTCCACTCTGGCCTTGCTGGTATGTGTGAGCGCGGCAGACCGGCTGGGTCTTTCGCGCAAAAGCGTGGTGGGCATCACTATGCCGGGCTTTGGCACCACCACACGCACCTACACCAACGCCACCAATCTGATGAAGATGCTGGGCGTAACTATCCGCGAAATCAATATCGCCGATGCCTGTATGCAGCATTTCCGCGACCTCGGTTACGACCCCGGAGCCCGCGATGTTACCTACGAAAACTCTCAGGCCCGCGAGCGCACTCAGATTCTGATGGACGCCGCCAACCAGATGAACGGTATTGTGGTGGGCACGGGCGACCTTAGCGAATTGGCGCTGGGCTGGGCCACATACAATGGCGACCATATGTCTATGTATGGCGTCAATACCTCAGTGCCCAAGACGTTGGTGAGGCATCTTGTGGTCTGGACGGCCAATAATATCGCAGACGAGGCCAGCAAGACCATCCTTTTGGATATTGCCGACACACCTATATCCCCCGAACTGCTGCCCGCCGAGGCTGACGGCACCATTGCTCAAAAGACTGAAGACCTTGTGGGCCCCTATGAGCTCCACGATTTCTTCTTGTATTGGTTTTTGCGCTTTGGGTTCTCGCCTGCCAAGGTGTTCTTTTTGGCTTGCGAGGCCTTTGGCGACACTTATGAGCAGGACACTATCAAAAAATGGCTCCGCGTATTTGTGAGGCGCTTCTTCCAGCAACAGTTTAAGCGCTCCTGCCTGCCAGACGGGCCCAAGGTGGGGTCTGTGTCGCTTTCGCCGCGAGGCGATTGGCGTATGCCCAGCGATGCCGACCCCTCGGAATGGCTTAACGGTATATAATCCCGCTCGCCTGCCATTGCGCTTCTATCATATTCCATATACCTATTTATAATAACACCTTAAAACCTAATATCGTGGAACTGGAACTATTAAACATTCTGGGCATCATTGCCCTGTTTGGCATTGTGCTTGTTGTCCTTAATGGGCGAAGAGTATGATGCAAGGCAAAAACTTTAATTCATGAAGAGACGTGTCCTTTCTTTGCTTATCCTTTTTGTGAGTATCGCGCCCCTGTGCGCCTCCACTCCCGCCGATGACGACCTTGCCCTCTTTGCTGTGGCCTCCACCAATATGCGGGGCGACAGTGTCATCATCGGCGACAGTATTTTGGTAACTCTCACCCTTTATTCCAACTATGATTTCCTCTCTGCCAAATCCCAAAAAGGCAGGACGCCGCAAATAAAGAGCGCCGCCACTCATCGCTATCGTGCGGGACGCCGTCTATCTCAAAGCATGGCCTCATACAAGGGGCGGCGCTACTACGCTGTGGAGGTGGAGCAGTTTTTTGTTGTGCCTTCCAAGCTGGGCACAATCACTTTCCCCGCGTTGGAATATGTGGCGGAACTGACCAAGCGCCGCTCCTCACCGTTTTTTGACCCTTTCGCTCCTTTCGACCCCTTCTCTGATTTCCGCCGCCGCTCCACTCCGTCCCTGAAGCGCGAATGCAAAAGTGAGGAACTCAAAATCCGTGTGGTGAAGCGCCCGCCAAAAACTATTGACGACCTCCGCCGCTCGGGTGCCCATGTGCTTTGATCTCCCGTAGGCTAATCCCCAAATAATGCTGTGGTTTCGCTATGATTTCTGTCGGTGAAAAGCCGAAATCTGCCGATAGCGAGCCGGAGTAATACCAGCATCAGACGAGGTTCTATCGGTGGCAGACGGAAAACCGACCGCTCCTATCATCCCTCCCCGATGGTTGGTATCTACAATGCGTGTGGTGGGCTCGCCTTTTGTCTGGCACAGTGTAAAAACTCCCGCGTGTTATGCGATTTATTCGACAAAGTATTGCGGCTAAATTAAAAAAACACTAAATTTGCACTGAATTATACATCTTACTGCCATTAGTAAACTCAAATTTATAACAATACATTCTAAAACTTATGTGGTTAATCAATTCTTCTATTGGAAAGAAGGTGGTGATGTCGGTTTCCGGCGTTGCGCTAATTCTTTTCCTTACCTTTCATGCGTGCATGAATGTGGTGGCTCTGATTAGCGCACACGCCTACAACGCAGTGTGCGAGTTTTTGGGGGCTAACTGGTATGCAGTGGCGGGCACTCTGGTGCTGGCCGCGCTGGTGGTGATACACTTTGTGTATGCCTTCATCCTCACGCTGGAGAACCGCCGTGCCCGTGGCAACAACCGCTACGCCATTACCCAGAAGCCTGACAAGGTGGAATGGGCCAGCCAAAATATGTTTGCGCTGGGATTGATTGTAATCCTCGGTCTGTTGCTCCACCTCTACAATTTCTGGTACAACATGATGTTTGCCGAATTACAGGGCACCATCTTCACCGTGCCAGACCCCGCCGATGGCTTCGCCTTCATTCAGCAGACATTCTCGCAACCGGTGTTTGTGGTAATCTATCTGGTATGGCTGGCCGCATTGTGGTTCCACCTCAGCCACGGCTTTTGGAGCGCCCTGCAGACATTGGGATGGAACGGCAAGACATGGTTCTGCCGCTGGAAAGTGATTGGCATCGTGTGGGTTACCGTTGTAATCCTCTGCTTTGTGGCTGTGGTATTGGGCTTTGCCCTTTGTCCCGATTGTGTAGGCAAGCTGGCCTAAGATAGCTGGTTGGCTCGATTAGCCCAATCCGGTTGATTTGGCTGATTAATCCCCAAAAATCAGATTTGGCTGATTAGCTAAAAAGACAGATTATTTCAATTATTCCATTTAATCATGACTACTCTAAATTCCAAAATACCCGAAGGTCCCGTTGCAGAGAAGTGGACCAACTATAAGGCTCATCAGCGCTTGGTGAACCCAAAGAACAAACTGAAGCTCGACATCATCGTGGTGGGCACAGGATTGGCTGGCGCCAGTGCTGCAGCCTCGCTGGGCGAGATGGGCTTTAATGTGCTTAATTTCTGTATCCAAGATTCTCCCCGCCGCGCTCACTCTATCGCTGCGCAGGGCGGTATCAATGCTGCCAAGAACTATCAGAACGATGGCGACAGCGTCTACCGCTTGTTCTACGACACAGTGAAGGGTGGCGACTACCGTGCTCGCGAAGCCAACGTCTATCGTTTGGCTGAGGTGAGCAACAATATCATCGACCAGTGCGTGGCACAGGGTGTTCCCTTCGCTCGCGAATACGGCGGTATGCTTGCCAACCGTTCCTTTGGTGGCGCGCAGGTGAGCCGCACCTTCTACGCCAAGGGCCAGACCGGTCAGCAGCTCCTTCTGGGCGCTTACAGTGCTCTTAGCCGCCAAGTGGAGATGGGCAAGGTGAAGCTCTTCACTCGCCACGAGATGGAGGACATAGTTATCGTGGACGGCCGCGCCCGCGGCATCATCGCCAAGGATCTTATCACCGGCAAGCTGGAGCGCTACACCGCCAACGCTGTGGTTATCGCCACCGGCGGTTATGGCAACACCTATTTCCTTTCCACCAACGCTATGGGCTGCAACTGCTCCGCGGCTGTGGCCTGCTATCGCAAGGGCGCTATGTTTGCCAACCCCTGTTATGTTCAGATCCACCCCACCTGTATTCCTGTCCACGGCGACAAGCAGTCGAAGCTCACGCTGATGTCTGAATCTTTGCGCAACGATGGTCGTATCTGGGTGCCCAAGAAGTTGGAGGACGCCAAGAGATTGCAGGCCGGCGAAATCAAGGGCAGCGACATCAACGAGGAGGATCGCGACTACTATTTGGAGCGCCGCTATCCCGCCTTTGGTAACCTTGTGCCCCGCGACGTGGCTTCTCGCGCTGCCAAGGAGCGCTGCGACAAGGGCTTCGGCGTAAACAACACCGGCCTCGCTGTGTTCCTCGACTTCTCTGAATCCATTCAGCGCCTCGGTATTGACGAGATTCGCCAGCGCTATGGCAACCTCTTTGATATGTATGAGGAAATCACCGATGTAAACCCGGGCGAAAAGGTGCGCACTGAAAACGGTGTGGACTACTACAACCCTATGATGATCTTCCCCGCTATCCATTACACCATGGGCGGTATCTGGGTGGACTATGAATTGCAGACCACCATCCCGGGCTTGTTTGCCATCGGCGAATGCAACTTCTCCGACCACGGAGCAAACCGCCTCGGCGCCAGTGCGTTGATGCAGGGCTTGGCCGATGGATATTTTGTATTGCCTTATACTATTCAAAACTATTTGGCAGACCAGGCTATCTGGCCGCATATTCCCACCGACCGTCCCGAGTTTGATGAGGCCGAGGCTCACGTGAATGCCGAGATTGACCGTATCATGGGTATCCAAGGCACTCGCTCTGTAGACTCCATTCATAAGGAGCTCGGCCATATCATGTGGGAGCACGTGGGCATGGGTCGCACCAAGGAGGGCCTGGAAGAGGGTCTGCGCCTGCTGAAGGAGATTCGCAAGGAATTCAACGAGAATGTACGCGTGCCGGGCACAAAAGAGGGCCTGAATGTGGAGCTGGACAAGGCTATCCATCTGCGCGACTTCATCCTTATGGGTGAACTGATTGCTTATGACGCACTTCATCGCAATGAGAGCTGCGGCGGCCACTTCCGCGAGGAATATCAGACGGAGGAAGGCGAGGCCAAGCGCGATGACGAGCATTTCTTCTACGTGGGATGCTGGGAGTATCAAAACAACGACGAGACTGCTCCCAAGCTCTATAAGGAGCCTCTGGAATATGAAGCCATCAAAGTGCAAACCAGAAACTATAAGAACTAACTCCCGCGCACTCATATCCGGAAGGAGGGCAATTCTGAATGATTTGATTTCGGCAGCAAGTCTGATTCTACAGATTTTTTCAATCTTTCAGATTGTTCGTACGCCTAATGATAATTTCATTATCTGCAATAATTCAGAACCCTCCCATCCTTGATATTTGCTGGACAAATTAAATAACTACTATTATGGCAAGAAATATTTCATTCACACTAAGATATTGGAAACAAACCGGCCCAAAGGACAAAGGCCACTTTGATACCCGCGAGATGCACGACATCCCCGATGATACCTCCTTCCTCGAGATGCTGGACATCCTCAACGAGGAGCTCATCGAGGAGGGCAAAGAGCCCTTTGTCTTCGACCACGACTGCCGCGAGGGCATCTGCGGTATGTGCTCCCTCTATATCAACGGCACTCCCCACGGCAAGACCGAGCAAGGCGCCACCACCTGCCAGCTCTATATGCGACGCTTCCGCGATGGCGAGACCATCACTGTGGAGCCCTGGCGCTCTGCAGCTTTCCCCGTAATCAAGGACTGCATGGTGGACCGCTCCGCCTTTGATAAAATTATCCAGGCCGGCGGTTACACCTCCGTGCGCACCGGTCAGCCGCAGGACGCCAACGCTATCCTTATCCCCAAGGAGGATGCAGACGAAGCCATGGATTGCGCCACCTGTATCGGTTGCGGCGCTTGCGTGGCTGCCTGCAAAAACGGTTCGGCCATGCTCTTTATCAGTAGCAAGGTTAGCCAATTGGCTTTGCTGCCGCAAGGCCGCGTAGAGGCCAAGAAGCGCGTTAAGGCAATGGTGAAACGCATGGACGAACTGGGCTTCGGCAACTGCACCAACACCCGTGCTTGCGAAGCTGTGTGCCCCAAGAATGAGACAGTGGCTAATATCGCCCGCCTCAACCGCGAGTTCCTCAAGGCCAAGTTGAGCGACTAACTCCGCTTTTTCTGTAAACTATAGCCCGTAGGGGCAGGTTTCTTTTCTCCGCAAATAGAGATTGTAATCCGTTGTAATCTTTCCTATTGATTACACTTACAATCCGCGGACAGGTATGAAACCTGCCCCTACTTTTTTTTGTATTTCAAAATTACCCCAAAACGGTCATTAGGCTATTTTTGCCCAAATCGGTCAATAGAAAATTGCGAGTTGTTGTCGTGTGCGCAAATATCTACACAACAGTTACTTACAATTCTGTGTTTCTAATGATAGTCCATTAGAAATATAGAATATAAGCTGTTAATGTGCCGTAATTTGCTAACGTAATCACAACTTATAAATTTCTAATGACAGATTTGGGACTATTTGTTTTCGTTACCCCCAATGTGTAACTGGCCGCGCCTCCTCTACCCCCTTTTCTCCGCTTTAATCCATACTAATTGCGTGATAAGGGCGACTTTTGCTCACCTATTTTGATTTTTCCTCGCGATAGTTTGCGTTCACAGTGCTGTAACAATAAGTTAACAGTACTGTTTAGTTATTGTTACAGCACTGTAACATTATCTAAACAGTACTGTTAACGATAGTCAAAACGTTTGGAAGTGAATTTAAGACGCGTAAAAATGGGATTAGTCCGCGAAAGATTCCCCTTTTAGCACAGAAGTTCATTCTGGTGTTGAAACACATAAGTTTTTCACATGAATTGCCCGAATTTAAACACGAATTTTCACGAATTGAACATGAATAGCCACGAATTTAACACGAATTTTTCAGAAATTAATTGATGATAATTCGTGGATATACGTGGTAATTCGTGTAAAAAAGAAGATGTGCGGGAAGAATTGATTGAGCCATGTAAGGGCGGATTAGGCATTGAGGAACGAAATGCCGTGTCCGGGGTCTCCGCGACAAATTTATTTGGATTGTGGTGGCGGTTATCCGCCCGACAACCGGAACGGTTGAAAAATGTTTTGTTGGTTTGTTTGCCCTATCGGGCAACCGGAACGGTTGAAAATTATTTTATGTACGTGGGGCCCAATCGTAACGATTGCATTTATCAACCGTTACGATTGTAGGGCGGATAACCGTCACCCCACTCCAAATAAATTTGTCGCGGGGGCCCCGAACACGCCGCTACGCGGCTGATCCGCCCCTACAGATTGAATCATGACATAGTGTGTGTAAAGGGGTTCTCGGCAACGATTGAATAACAATGATTATCGTTTTGAATACGAATTGCCACGAATTAAACACGAATTCCCATGAACTGAACACGAATTTTTCAGAAATTAATT
>CAZQVW010000050.1:4415-13325 GCA_964596865.1 uncultured Bacteroidaceae bacterium | reverse complement strand
TTAGTTATTGTTACAGCACTGTAACATTATCTAAACAGTACTGTTAACGCAAACTTTCTCGGGATTTTGCGGATTTTGCCTCGGGATTTCCGGATTTCGTCTCGGGAATGTCGGGTTTTGCCTCGGGAATTTGGAATTTTATTTCGGAGATGTTGGTTTTTATGTCTGGGTTATCGGGATTAATCTCGGGAAGTGGGGATTTCGCGACGCTACGATTTTGGGGTATGGACGCAAAAAATCCCCCGCACGGCCTGATTGGAGGCGGTGCGGGGGATTTCAGTGGATTATTCTCATAGACTGCGCGCGCTCACAGCGGTGCGCGCAATCCTTGAGAGGATTTATTTTGCCAGCACTTTGCGATGATTGCGGATATAGATGTTGCCCTTCACGGTATTCGTGGCGCGGCGGCCGTCTATCGTGTAGGTGGGCGCATTGGCATCGTCCGCGGTCGCGGTATGGGCGTCATTGATACCGTCGATGACGTTGTCAAAGTCGATGGTGTAGGTGGAAAGGTTGGGCATGTCGTCAGTGAGAGGCAGATACACTTGATTGGCGTTCACCACAGGCAGGGCCGGCTTCTTCATCACGGGTTGGCCATTGGTGGTGCCCAGCGTCATGAACGTGCCCCTTTGCAATGATTGATTGCGGAAGAAGACGCCGCGCAGGAGGTTGTGCATTGCGAGCGTATCGTTGCCACCGAAGATTTGTACATTGAATTTGTCGTAGGGATTGCCGCGCAGAATGACCGGTGTGCGCGGAGGCACGGTGTCATTCAGTTGATGCAGTTTCAATACACCGGCTGATGTAACGCTATCCACGGCGTAGACCTCCAATCCGGCGGGCGCGATATATCCATAGTCGTAATATGTGGAACCCACGCCGGAGGAATTGAGCGTGATGCTGGCATTGGTGGCCGGCTCGATATACCATGTGTCGCCATTATTGTTGGGAGAGGACGTCTTGATGGGCGAATCGGTAGCGTTCACTACTGCCGGTGCATACTCGGCGGCACCGAGCCAGAACTTGCCCCAGCTCTTTTCGGAGAAAGCGATGGTGCCGCTTTGCGCCATAGATGCAGTGGTGATGACCACCTCACTGGGATTTTCGGAGAGGGGCTTGATGGCCACGCCCTGCGAGGAAACGCGATAGCCGTCGTTCTTCTTCGTCAGGCGCCAGATTTGCGCAGGGCCGTTGCTTTCACTGCGGGAATAGAGGCGCAGACCGGCATCGGCCGTGAGGAACGGAGTCTCTGTAAATTCGCCATCGGTGGATTTTAAGCGGTAGAGAGTATGCTCGGGGTCGAGCTCAATCACATCGGCGTTTTCCACTGCATTGATGAATGCTTGCGGATTGGTGTCGGCGTTGTCGTAAGCGGCATGGAGAGCGGCGCGAGCGTCCTCCGAGGTGAAACCGCCCACCACGCCCACGGGAGCGTCCAGCATCCCTTGGATACTGCTCTTATAAAGAGCGAACTTGCCAATGGAATCGGTGAGAACCTTCAGAGAATCCACCTCGTTATTGGGCGTCTGATAGGCCATGTTGTCGTAGATGTTGAAGAAAGATTTGTTGTTGGCGGCTGCGGAAACGGAGAAGAAGTCCTCCGCTGTGCCATCCACGCCATACACCTGCTTGGCATCGGCCGAAGCGATATAGAAAGACCTACCCCACGGGCGCAGAAGGACGGTGGCGGGCTCGGTGGAGAGCTTGCCCTCTGCCTCGGGGTTAAAGAACTTCTTGGCCGCTACATTATATAAATAATAACCGCTATAACGCTCGTCGTGCATGATAAGCCAGTTGTTATAAGGGTTAGTAAGTTCGGCCTTGCCGCTATATTGGGGCAGTGCACCGTCAATAGTGGCTCCGCCCACGCTAAGTTGCTTCGAGATGCTGTCTGCGCCCAGTGTGCCGTAGCCGGAGGCGTTCACAAAGACGTAATTATGGTCTTTGGCAAAGTGGAGAGCCTTTGTAACGAGGTAGTTGCGCATGAACGTGCCGTTGGCGCTCACCGCGCTTAGGGCATCCGCCAGTGCTTGCGCGTCTTGGCAATTGCCGTTGTCGTAAATAGAGATTACATCGCGCAGGTCTTCGGTGGAATAGTTGTTGATGGTGCCCGCCTCATCGATAAGCGTCTTGGCCAGCGCCTTCACAGAATCCAACTGATAGGCTCCGCGGAAAGTGAGCTCGTTAATATTGAGCGAATTAGAGCGGGTATATTTGTAATAGAACGCGAAGCGCAGATATTTCGTGGTGATGGGGTGGGGCAAGCTCACCTCCACGCTGTCGAGACAGCGGATTTCCAAGCTGTCAAACTGAAGATTCCAATTTTTTCCGTCTTCAGACGTGTAGACGTCCATGAAATGGCAACGGTAGTTGTATTGGTCTGTCCAGTAGACGCCTATAGACGAAATTGTTTGGTCTGCATCGCTCTCGAGGGCGAGGTAATTTATGGGCGAGGAGGCGCGCCATTTGGTGTCGGGGTTGCCGTCCACCACGTTGTCGGCACTACTGTAGGCGGAAGTGAGGTCGTCAATCACCTTCCAGCGGGCCTGGGGAATCTGATAAGCCGTCTGATGGACACGAGCCTCCAGATTATAGTAGTCATCGCGGGCCATAGCCTTGTCCACTACCTTGTTTAGGCGGTCAAGGTTGATTGTGTCCACGAAAGACATATCTGCGGCCAGCGGAACTATGGTTGCGCTGTCGTGCTGGTGGACATAACCGCCCATATCCTTAAAGAAACAGTTCTCGTATTTCTGCGTGGCGCCGCGACCAAAGTCGTAATGGAAATCGCGGCCGTATGTCTCGTTGCCAAGTGTTACTTTATTCCTGCTATACCAGCGGCCGCTGTTTGCAGAGCGCATTGCGGCGTGGCGATGATAGACAGTATGTACTTTCTGACCGGCATAAGAAGTGAACGGCTCCACGAAATCATGCCATACAGAGAGGTTTTCTGCGCGACCGGCGGCACGAATGGTGGCCATGTAGCGCCAATCGGGCATTGTGTCGAGCTTATACCATACAGACATCAGCGTATAGGGGTAATTGAAGGTGGAATCGCTGCCGTCTCTGGCCTTGAGCGTAACCTTTCGCGTGGTGGGGCGGGTATTGAGCAAGAAAGAAACCCAATGGCCGTCTTTCCACCAGATTGGATTGTTTTGGAACATCACCGATGCGGACGATCCCTCGCCGCCTGCGTGGGTGTGCACGGCCTGAAGGTTGCCATCAAGGATTTGCGACTGCATGTGCTCCGGCACCTTCATCTCATCGCCGTTGGCAGCGTCCCAAACGGAGAATAATACCGAGCGGTCGTAATCGCCGGCCTCGCTGTTCCATCCCACGGTCTGCATACCCATATATCCGGACAAAGCGCCGATGGCCATGTAGTAGGTGCCCGGATATTGTCTGTCCTTTTCGCAGCGCAATTCCACATAAGCCCAGTCGTAGGCCTCGCCTGCGGGCGCTTCTGGGTCGGTGGAGCCCCATGTGCTCAAATATGTGGACGTGCCGCCGAAGTTGCGCGGAATTAATACGGGCAATTCGCTCTCGTGGTAGTAGTTAAAATAGTTTATGGCGCGGACATAGCTCCAGTTGTCGCACGAAAGTTCGATGCGATAGAAGTCGTCGGCGGGGAAATTGATGTCGCCGAAGAGATCGGTGGTCAATTCCTTGTTCGACATGATGTCGTCGTTGGTAAACTGCGTTTCTTTCAGCACTTGTCCCGTCTGGGGGTAGATTACTCTCACCTTCACCACGGCCTTGCGCAGGTAAGTGTTTTGCCAGATGACGTCCGCGCGGACGTGGCCGGCAGGGATACGATAATAATAGGCCAAAACGATGTCCGAAGAGTTTGGCATCGATGTCATCGTGGCCGGGTGTTCGTAGGCGTCCAACGCTTTTCCGTTTTGTTCGCGATAACACCACCGTCCCCACATCTTATTTGGTGTGGATTGGTAGACTTGCGCTCCCGCTTCCGTCATAAACAGCAGCAAAAGCGCCAGCAGGGTAAATAATTTCTTCATATCTAATAATTTTAGTTCGTTTTCTATTGGTTTGAACGCCAATTAAATTTGGTTTGAACGCCAATTTAATTAGTTGGGGCGATAGTTCTGTCCTTTAGAACGAAAGTCTTGTCAATTATGGCGAAAGCTCTGTCCTTTATAGCGGAAGTCTTGCCGGTAAGGGCGAGAGTTCTGTTATTTATAGCGACAGTGCAATTACTTTGAGCGTTTTCAACTACAATAAGCGAGCCCTAAACGAGGCACGCCACATCGTTACCAAGCCTATTGAGCCCGTTTTAGGGCGCAATAACCCACTAATCAAATGCAAATGTGCGAAATTCTTTTTTATTTACAAAGAAAAGGAGCTATATTTGTTCAAATAACGGTATTTTTGATGAATATAGGGGTATATTTATCTTGTTTTTGCTACTTTTATCGGCGAATAGCAAAAATAGGGGGCTTCTCTACGCCTTGTTGCGGTATTCCAAGGGCGTCATACCCGTGGCGCGCTTGAAATAACGTGTGAGATTGGAGGGTTCGGAAAAGGATAGCTTTTCCGAAATCTCGTTTACGGTAACATCATCATGGCGCAACAATACTTTAGCCCGCGTAATGACGGCTTCTTCTATCCATGAGGACGCCTTTCTATGACTTACCTCCGCTATAACGCTGCCCAAATATTGCTTATTCAAGCATAATTCGTTGGCATAGAAGTCCATGTCGCGATGCTGCTCGCAATGCTCGTTCAATAGTTGGATAAAGCGATTGAACAACTGGACATTGTGCGGCTGTGAGGTCGTCTTTATTTTGTTTTGGCGGAGAAGCATCTCTCTAATCAGCAGTAAAAGGTTGCGCAACTGGGCATTGCGCACCTCCTTATAGTCGGTGTGCACAGCTATCCAGATACTATTGAGCAGGCTCAGCACCAGTTCTTCCTCCATTCCCGCGAGGTGGAACAAAACATCAGTCATACGTTGGTGGAACAAGGGCGGCACTTTCCCCGAAAAGATTTCTCCCACCAATTCTTTCGAGATATGCAGCACCTGCATCTGCACACCGTCAGCGTTGCCCGAGGCCTGCAAGATACTATCCGCGGTAACCACCAACAAATCGCCTTTCTCTATGTGGCAGTCCCTCAGATTTATCACGCAATCAAACGAGCCTACCTCTATATAGCAGATAAAGACGTCTGTTTGCTGAAAAGGCTGCCCGCTCATAAAGACGCGTGAAGGCAAACTGGCGGAAGACCTTATTACGAGCAACTCTTCGTCGCTCCATTTCAGTCCGTCGCCGTCTGCCTTCGCGTATAAATCTTGAATAAAGCGGCTGTTTACCTGCTGTACCCCACTGGCCATATCATGGTAGGATTATATCGAGTGCAAATATAATCAACATTTACAGTAAGTGCGCACAGAAGTAGCCAAATAGTTTTATTTTATTTCCTTTTTTCTTGTTTTTACGATGATATATCGCAATCCTATGGCGGAATATCGCAATCTTACGATGGTATAGTGTTATTCTGCAATGGAATATCGCAATCCTATGGCGGAATGATGCGATTCTACGATGGAATATCGCAATCTTACGATGGGATGGCGCTGTAATCAGTGACGTAATGCAGAAAAATCAAAGATTCCTTTCGCGTCCATCGGAATATCAATCATATAAACGGTGGTAGCCTTGTCCTTTGGAATCAGACGGGAGATTTCGGCGAGCTCATCGGGCGTGAGCTTAACATTTATGGCCGCGGCGGAAGTCTGGGCTTGGTCGGGATGATGAGAACCTACGATGCAAGTCATGTCCTGCCCCTGCGCCAACACCCAAGCAATGGACAGCTGCGCCAGAGAGCACCCTTTCCTGTCGGCAATCCTCTGTAGCCCATCGGCAATGGCGGCGTCTTTCTTCAATCCCTGCATCGCTCCGAAAGCGCATACGGGGATGCCGAGGGCGCGAGCCTCCTTTATTGTGGTATCCTCGAAACGGCGGTTCACCACATTGTAATTGAGTTCCACGAGGTCGATGTCCGTAATCGTAGTGGCCTTGCGCAGTGTCTCTGCATCCACCTGCGTCAATCCTATGTGCCTAATAAATCCTCTTTCCTTTAGTTTAACGATAGCGCCCAGCGTCTCTTCCAAAGGAATATGCGGATTAATGCGCGCCGGCTGGTAAAGGTCGATGTAATCCACGCCAAGCCGGTGGAGGGTATAGGCCAAATAATTCTCCACATGCTCGGGAGCGACGTCAATCCCGCTCATCCCCGGGCCGCCAAGGGTTATAAGTGCGCCAAACTTGACAGAAATAAAAAACTTCTCGTGTGGCCTCTGTTTTAGGGCCCCGCGCACGGCCAGTTCGCCGTCGCCGCTATTGTAGAAGTCGGCACAGTTTATCAGATTAACGCCATTATCCACAGCTGTCAGTACTGTGGCGGTGCCTTCCTCGTCTGGTGTCAGTCGCGATGTGCCCAATCCTATGCGTGAGATTTTCTCTCCGCCTTTTAATGTGATGTATTCCATAATATTCTCGTTTTAAGTGTGATGTTGTGCAATCTGTTTTTGCGTAATATCATTCTAAGTGAAAGATTCTTTCTGCATTTTTGTGAGCAATCAGTGATTTTTGCTCATCGGTGAGGCTGTCATCGTCCATAAGGAAGCTGTAAATGCTATCCGACTGGATATAGGGATAATCCTCCGCGTAAAGGACGTGTTCCGGCCCCATGATTTTTAGCATTGTGTGCAGATTAATTTTGCTTTCGATGCCGCTTGGCGTCATATAGACGTGGTTTTTGTAATACCATGAGACATTGTGTTTTAATCCGGTCTTGTCTTGGCCCAGCATATAGTCCATACGGTCGAGCATCATCGGGATACCTTCACCCCAATGGCCCGCAACAATCTTCAGGGCAGGGTATTTGTCGAACAATCCCGATAGAATCAGTCTCACGGCCAGAATTCCTACATCAAGATGCCACCCAAAGCCCGCGGAAGAGAGTTCTGCCCCCACGATTGGGGAGTAGGAGGGCGACATATACACCTTTTCGCGAACCACGGGGTTGATAAGGGCGGGGTGAAGATAGACGGGTGTGTCCAATTCTGCCGCCTTTTGGAAGATTGGCTCGAATTGCGGTTCGTCATACCAATGTTCTTGATACTGCCCCGCCAGCAAAACGCCCACAAAGCCGAGCTCTTTCACCGTGCGCTCCAATTCTGTGGCCGCAGCCTCGGGATTTGCCATCGGCAATGTGGCCATGGCGCGGAAGCGGTGGGGATGACGGTTCACTTTTTCGGCCAAAAGGTCGTTGGCCTCCCTGCAAATCCTTAGGGCATCGGTGGGCGGCACCTGATCGCCCACTGGCGATGTGTAGGAAAGGATTTGCATACGAATATTCTGCGCGTCCATGTGCGGCAACCGCTTGTTGTCAATATCCGTTAGGCTCTCGCCCACAAAAGTATGCGCACTAAAGAATTTCTGCACCTCCTCTTCGTCTTTCGACAGCTTGCGCGGCTTGATAAATCTCGCATTCTCACTGACAATCCGCTGGTCAGTGATATGCTCCTCCAAGGTTATTAAATACTCTCCCATAGCTGTAGATATTTGATTGCAGTGTTACTGCAGTTATTTGTCGCCATTTATTTGTTCAGCCACTCATTGGCTGCGTCATACACCTTTTTAATATCACCGGGCCTGTCTGTGCCAAGAAGGTCCTGCGAAATCGTGCCGCCGGCCTGCGTGCGGGCATAAGCCAACCACCGATAACTCTTGCGCAAGTCCTTTACCTCGTTAGGGTCGATGCCAAGATTTTCGCCAGGGATGCTCGGCTGCAATTCGTCGGCCTCATTGATGGACGTCATGTCGGCTATGCCCCACTTGCCATCGCGCTTTTCGCATCTATACAGCAATGTCATATAACTGGTGAGCGTGGCTTCTTTGCCGTGAATCCACACTCCGCGCGTAGTGGTCATAGGATATTCCACAAAGGCCTTGTTCCCGTGGAGCTTAATCAGCGGTGCACCGGTGCGGTTCACCAGCGGCAAAGAATAGTCCGTCTCCACGGGCTTATTGCCCACAAATCCTGACGTGCTCCCGCTCTGCCAACTGGTATGGGTCTGCGCGTCGGGGAAATAGAGCTGTTTAAGTTCATCATTGCGGTGGCTGGTGCGGTAGATACGCTCCGCCACCACAAGGTTGCTCACCGCCTCATAATCAGTCATACTCGTAGCGTCTTGAGCTCTCGCGATGAGGGGGCCAAATGCCGCCATCGCAGAGCATATTGCAATAAAAACACTTCTCTTTTTCATTTCCGTAATCTTTTCGTTTGCGACTGCAAAATTACTAACAAACAAAACACTGCCCCTTATCCCTTATTCCGACAAAGCATTCACATTTGCAGGTGAAAGGCGCGGAGTGGCAGGTAAAAGACGCGGAGTGGCAGGTGAAAGGAGCGGATTGGCAGATGAAAGGCGCGGATTGGCAGATGAAAGGAGCGGAGTGGCAGGTGAAAGACGCGGATTGGCAGATGAAAGTAAAGGATTGGCGCGTAGCGCACAGCCCTTTGCACCATTGTTCGTATATGGTTGCACAGTCATTTGGCATATTCGTAATAGTCGGGCGCCCCCTCCGTGCCTTTATCGCCGTCCTTGCGGGATTTTTGCGCGCTAAAAGAAAAATATTCTCCCTTTTGCGGAGACTTTTTCCCGCACTAACGCCAACGCACCGAAGGGAACGCTGCAACGCACCGAAGGGAACGCTGCTGCGCACCGAAGGGAATCTTGCTGCGCACCGAAGGGAACGTTAGCCTTTCCACACAGTTTTTCCCACTTGTCAGCCTATAAATTACTGCTGCCAGCCTATAAATTCCATTTGTCAGTCAATAAATTCCACTTGTCAGTCAATAAATTCCTTTTGCCAGTCAATA
>CAZQVW010000050.1:0-4315 GCA_964596865.1 uncultured Bacteroidaceae bacterium | reverse complement strand
TTGTCAGTCAATAAATTCCACTTGTCAGTCAATAAATTCCTTTTGCCAGTCAATAAATTGCCGCTATCAGGCGCTTTTCCCCACTCTTAGCGAGAAAAGCTACCATTATATGTACAAAAAAGCCGCCCGCCTTGTTAAGAATGACAAACTTAACGCAAGGCGGGCGGTTGTTTTGTGCTTATAGGTGTCTTAAAACGCCACGAAATGTTAGTTCTTCAATTGACGAAGTAGCGTATATGTCATGCCTACGGAGGTATATGCAGTACAGATTCCGTATGAACGGGAAACACCACGCTTCTTGCGCGCTATTTCAGCACCTTGCGGCGCCCTTGGATATAGATGTTGCCTTTCTGGGTGGTGAAGGCGCGGCGCCCATCGATGGTGTAGGCGGGAGAGTTGGCGCTATCCTGCTGCTGCGGAATAACGGCGGTGTTCACAGCGTCTACGAGGTCATCGAAATCAAAGGTGTAGGTGTCGAGCTGCGGCATACCGTCCTCGTAAGGCAGATAGATGTTGTTCGCACTGATGACTGCGAGGGCCGGTTTCTTCATCACGGGCTGCCCGTTGGAGGAAGAGAGCGTATAGAACGTGCCCTTGGGCAGAGAGTTTGTCCTCTGGTAGGTGCCGCGGAAGATATTGGCGGAATCGAGGACCTCGGGGGTATTGAGAATGTCGAGGACGTAGCTTTGGTATTTCTCGCCCCTTAGGAGCACAGGCGTATTGGGCGGAATGATGCCATTAAGGTGGGTGAGCTTGATAACGCCGTCGCCAGTTACGTGATTGGCCACGTAAGCATTCAGGCCTTCGGGCAGACGCACGGCGAAATCAAAGTAGCCCGAGCGGACACCGGCACCGTTGAGCGTAACCGAGTAGGAAGTGGTGGGCATGAGATACCATTGCGACCCATCGTTGGTGCGATAAGATGTGCGCATGGGGGAAGTGGCGCCGTTGATCATATATGAGCAAGCCTGGGCGGGGCCGATAGCGTATTTTCCCATCGTTACCTCGTCCAAAACGAAGGTGCCGCTCTGGGCGGGGTCGCTACTGGTGGGGATGGCGTTGGTAGAACCGATGATTGGCTTGATTACGTGGCCTTGCGAGTGCATGGTATAACCGTAATTCCGCTTTTGGAAGCGCCAAATCTGGTCCATTTCGTTTGATTGCGCCAGCGTAGCGAGCGTTTCGGTGGTGGTGGAGGAGAGGAAAGGCTTGTCGGCGAGTTTGTCTGTGGTAGAACTGATGCGATACACCTCGTTTTCGGGGTCAAAGGCGATGACGTCCACATTCTCCACGGCCTTGATGAATGCCTCGGGGTCGTTGTCGGCGTTATCATAGGCAGATTGCAATTCCTGCTTGGCTTGCTCGGAGGTGAAGCCGCCCACCACGCCCACAGGCGCGTTGAGCATCTCATTTATACCCTTCTTATAGAGCGAGAGCTTGTTCTGATCCTCCACTTTGGCGAACAACTGGGTGGCCAAACTGTCGCTTTGGCGCATCACATAGTTGTCGTAGGGAGCAAACTGGCAATAATCCTGCACCAGTGAGGCAAGCGGATAGGAATTGTTGGTGGCGTCTACGCCCACATAGCCCTTTGTGCCGCGGAAATAGAAACTGCCGGAACCGCCGCGCAGATTAAGGGCCTCTGGCTCGTCAGACAGTTGGCCTTCGGCGGCAGTATTCACAAACTTGTGGGCGCCAACATTATAAAGGTAGACATTATCATATAGTTCGCTGCGAATAATGAGCCAATTCTGGTAAGGATCGGTGATATTGGCGGCAGCGGCGTTGGCGGTCTGCGCTCCGGTGATGGTGGCGCCGAGAGTGGTGAGCTTATTGTCCTTTGTGGCGGCAAGCAATCCGTGGCCGCTCACATTTTTCAGCGTGTAGGCGCGGCCCTTTACCACCTGCGATGAACTGGTGAGCTTGCTATAATTGAGCGGCATGTTTGTATTCACCATTTTTCGCATAGCTGCCACGAGGCCGTCGGCATCCGTGGTGTTGCCGTCTTGATATGCGGCAATCACGGGCTGCAAAGCTTCCGAAGAGAAGTAGGTGTATTCGTTTGCGTTGTCGATATATTTTTTGGCGAGGGCCTTTGCGCGCTCCAGATTGTAGGCACCGCGCAGGCGCAGCGTGTTGATGGAGAGGCGTGTTTGGTCCCAGCCCTTATAGAAGACCATCTTGAGGTGTTCCGTGGTTACGGGCGCAGGGAAAGAGATCTGCGTGGAGTCTTCGCAGCGGATTTCCAGACTGTCGAAGGCCATCTTCCAGTTGGCTCCGTCCTCGGACGTGTAAATATCCGCGTATCGCATACGCGAGGAGTACTTGTCCTCCCACAAGATGGTGGCGGAAGAGACGGTTTGCGGCGTTGAGGCCGTCAGAGCCACGCTATAGGGCATCCCATCAGAGGCCGACCACTTGGTATTATACCTATCATCGATAAGATTCTTGAGGTCGGCGGAACTTTGCGGGGAAGAATTTTTGGTATCTATCTGCCACGTGGAGCCGGGGATGGCGTCGGCGGTGAGATTGATGAGCCAGTTTTTATCGAGACGGCTATCGCGCATGATTGCCTGCTCCACGCGATTGAGCAGGCGGTCGGTATTGATAGTGTCCACGCAGGTTTTGTCGGTTACGAGGGGAATAACGTTGGCGCTGTCGTGCTGATGTACGTACGCGCCCATATCCAGGAAGAAAGCTCCCGGATATTCCTGGGATGCGCCGCGCCCAAAATCATAATGGAAGTCGCGATCGTAATGGTCTGTGGTCAGATACACATTATTGCGGCTATACCATAATCCTGAGGAGGCAGAGCGCATCATTGCGTTGCGATAGAACACGCGGTGCATCATCTGGCCATGATAGGATGTGAATGGCTCGATAAAACAATACCACCCGCTCAGCAGATTTGTCTGCCCCGAGGAGCGTATGGTGGCCAAATAGCGCCACGAGGGCATTGTGTCGCACTTATACCACACCGACATGATGACATTGGAGTAGTCGAACGTGGCATCGGGGTTGTTTTGGTCGCCAGAGTTCACCTTCACCAATTCCGGCCTCATATTCAGCAGAAACTGTACCCAATGGCCTGGGCGCCACCACGTGGTGCGGTCTTTGAGCATGACGGAAGCCGACGAGCCCTCGCCGCCGGCGTGGGTGTGGACGCCCTCTTGATTGCCATCCATCACGCGCGATTGCAGATAGAGGGGCAGATTGGGGTCTTTGTCCATGTTGCCGTTATCCCAAACGGAGAAAAGCACACTCTTGTTCACGTCATTGCCGTTGGGCCCCGAGTTTTGCATTCCCATATAGGAATTGGCAGGGCCCATGGTCATGTAATATGTGGCGGTGTAGGAATACTGCGGCGGCACCATGCACTCCACGTAGCCCCAGTCGTAGGCTGAGCCATAGGGCGCGGAGGGGTCGGTGGTGCCAAAGGAAAACATGTGGGCAGACGTGCCGCCAAAGTTGCGCGGTATCATCACGGGGTCAGTGCTCTCGCGTTGGAACGTGAAATTCTTGATGTTGCGCACATACGACCACTCCGGCGACGAGATTTCCACCCTGTAGAAATCGTCTTCGGGGAAATTAATGGTGCCAAAGAGGTCGTTAATGCGCTCTTTGCTGCTAATATCGTTGTTGCTAATCGTGTTTTTGGCGAGGGTGTCGCCGGTGGCGGGATAAGTTACCACCACATTCAGCTTTGCCAAGCGCAGATATTTGTTTGTCCACGCGATGTCGGCCCTAACCTTGCCCTTAGGGATACGCCAATAGTAGGCCAGTCTGATATTGTTGGAACTGGGCATGACAGACATCGTGCCATTGTTGGTTACGGCGTCCATCCACGTCCCGTCTTTCTCGCGGTAGCAATAATTGCCCCACATCTTGTCGGTTTCGCTCTGCCAGTTTTGGGCAGTCGCGCCGATGCCCGTTATCAGACACAGCGCCAAAAGGATTTTTTTCATTTATCTAATAATTGTTGTTTGCGTATTAGTGATTTATCATGGTTAAGCATTAGGCATTCTTCTGCTTACCTTATTATATAGCCACTTTCCCAATTTACATGCGCAAAAATACATTTTTCCTTATTAGGATGCAAGAAAATTTCTATTTTATTTCGCAATCCGCCCCGATTTCCCTGCATCTTTCCCAAATCAGAATAAAATCCCGCATAATATTGCAGCGACAGATTGCGGGCAAATAATTCTTTTCCTCCTCATAAATTCGGATTTCCCCCTCCTGATTTCCCAAAACCCCGAGAAAAAGTCACTTCCAATCGTTTTGACTATCGTTAACAGTGCTGTAACAATAACTA
>CAZQVW010000049.1:0-13439 GCA_964596865.1 uncultured Bacteroidaceae bacterium | reverse complement strand
GTACTGTTAAGATAATGTTACAGTACTGTTAACGCAAACTATCTCGGGATTTTTGCGCGTTAGGGCGCGTTTAGCGTTTCCGAAGACGCCATTTTTATGCGCGAGGACACATTTAATACCACAAATAAGGAAAGAGGAGGTAACAAAATGGAAGTGCGCACCACCACAACCGGCAGTTTTAGGAAATAAAACGCTAATGTTTACGCACTTTGGAAATAAATCATTATATTCGCGCACCATTTTAGGACAGCGCCTATATATATAATAATGTATAGGGCGCCCAGCGAAAACGTAGGGCGCACGGCCAAAGGAGGTTGCGGGAAAAGTCTTCGACACACGCACGTATTGTTTGTTCCGGTGGGGGCAGGGGGTATACCCGCCCGCGAAACAATTCTGTAACATCCTGTAATTTTGACCATTAATCACGCCGTTCCACTTCGGGCGGGTATAAGCCCCGCCCCTACAGGCCTCGTTCTGCACGCCTAATCATGCGGGACAAACACACACACTGCAACAAACTCATTTCAAGACAATGATAACATTTATTGTGAGCCTAATATTATTGATTTTAGGCTATTTGATTTACGGCAAGGTGGTGGAGAAAATCATCGGTATCGACACAAAGAAGCCCGCCCCCTGCTACGCCCTCCAAGACGGTGTGGATTATATCCCGATGCCCACATGGAAGGTATATCTAATCCAATTCCTTAACATCGCGGGCACAGGCCCTATCTTCGGAGCCATTCAGGGCATTTTGTTCGGCCCAGCGGCCTACTTGTGGATTGTGCTTGGCTGCATCTTCGGCGGGGCAGTGCACGATTATATGAGCGGTATGATTTCGATGAAGAAAAACGGCGCCTCATTGCCGGAGATTGTGGGCGACGAATTAGGAATTACCGGCAGACAGGTGATGCGCGCATTCACTCTGATGCTGATGATATTGGTGGGCGCCGTGTTTGTAACCACCCCTGCGGGCCTTCTTAGCGGTATGACGGGCAATATCGTGGGATTAAACGGATATTTGTTCTGGGTGTTCATCATCATTGCCTATTATCTGCTGGCCACCCTACTGCCAATCAATAAGATAATTGGAGCTATCTACCCCATATTCGGTTTGGCCCTACTGGTGATGGCCGTGAGCTTGTTTGTGGGCATCTTTATCGAGCCGGGCAATATTCCGGAGATTACGGGCGCATTCCAAAACCACCACCCCTTGGGCACTATGCCTATATTCCCGGGCATTTGCATCACTATAGCCTGCGGAGCTGTGAGCGGATTTCACGCTTCTCAAAGTCCGATGATGGCTCGCTGTATGAAAAATGAGAAATACGGGCGCCCCGTATTCTATGGCGCAATGATCACCGAGGGCATCGTGGCATTGATTTGGGCCACGGCAGCCATCAAATTTGGCGACTCACTGCCCGGCGATGGCGATACGCCCTACCAGAAACTGCTCGCCTGCATGACCGACCCCAACACGGGCACCATCAACCCCGCCTTGGTGGTAACCAAAATATGCCATAGCTGGCTGGGCACATTCGGCGCAGTGCTGGCCATATTGGGCGTGGTGGCTGCCCCCATCACCACCGGCGACACCGCCTTTCGCTGCGCACGCCTCATCACGGCCGACATTCTCAAAATCAAGCAGGACAAGATTCTGAAGCGCATCGTCCTCAGTCTCCCGATTTTCGCCATCGCCATCGTTCTGATGTTCGTGAAATTCGATGTGCTGTGGAGATATTTCGGGTGGTTCAACCAAACACTTTCAATCTTCACTTTCTGGGCCATCACAGTGTACTTGGCCAAGAAAGGCAAGGCCTACGGCGTATCACTGGTGCCGGGCACGTTTATGACTCTCACGTGTTTGACGTATATCCTGATTGCCCCTGAAGGGTTCGCCCTGCCCCACCCCTTGGCCTACGCTATTGGCGCCGCGCTCACAGCCGTGTGCCTCGCGCGCTTCTGCGTTTGGAAGCGTGCCTACGACCGCCTGCAACCGCTCAAGCCTAATAAATAATGTAAGGACGAGACGCGGTGCGCGACCGTCATGTTTCAACGAAACGACGCAACAAAAACAATCTTTGTGCACACTCCAGATACGGATTAAACCTGTAGGGGCGGGTTTTGCGGGGTCCTCAAAAAATCTCACAACAATTCTAAACAACAAACATTATGGCAATAGAAAATACAATGATAAGAAAAGGAGCAAAGGTAAGATTTCTCGATGCCGTGGGCGGCGGAGTGGTAGTGGGCTTCTCGGATAAAAACACCGTTATTGTGGAGGACGAGGACGGTTTTGAGGTGCCCGTGCTCGCCAACAAGCTCGTGGTGGTAGACGATGGCTCCGACAAGCGCATGCAGCAGTATTCTCCCGCTTCCGCCTCCGCTCCCAAGCAAGAAACGCAGACACAAGGCGCCACCATCGCCTCCCTCAAAAAGCGCCTCCACGACGAGGAAGAACGCGAAGACGAGGACAACCAATCCTATGCGGGAGGCCACGGCACTATTTCCGACGACCCCGCCGACAAGCCCATCACCTATCGCCCCACCACGCAGGAGCGCAAGGGCGGCGACGAACTAAACATCTTCCTCTGCTTTGAGCCCGTCCACGAGAAAGACCTCGGTGCGGGAGAATGGAACATGTATCTTGTAAACGACTCCAACTACTGCACCCTGTTCACCTTTCTTAGCGGAGAGAACAATGCGTGGACACTTCGCCACACCGACACCGTGGAGCCAAACACCACACTCCTGATAGAGAAGATCAACCGTGATTCCCTCAACGAACTGCTCAACATCTGTCTCCAAATGCTTTTCTTTAAGGAAGACCGCACCTTCGTCCGCATGCCCGCAGCCTCCCTTCCTATGCGGCTCGACCT
Source organism: uncultured Bacteroidaceae bacterium (assembly GCA_964596865.1). GTDB lineage: Bacteria > Bacteroidota > Bacteroidia > Bacteroidales > Bacteroidaceae > UBA6382. The sequence continues at coordinate 10,560 of CAZQVW010000049.1, read as the reverse complement.
CACACGGTTCTACAAATGGCACCTCTATCAGCCAAACGACTTCTTTCTCCACCCCGTCCTCACCATCCCTCTTATCAAAAACGAACAGGCCGGGCCAAGAGCCTTTAAGCAAGTACGCCAGACAGGACCAGAAGTCATTACGCAATTAGCCCAGCAAGAAACGGCAGACCACGGCGACACTCCAAAGACGATTACCATTAGATTAGATGAGATGCAGAAGGCTCAAACCAAGCCCGCATCGGCATCTCCCACCCACACAAAGCCCGCATCCTTGAAGGGGAACGAGGTAATCGACCTGCATATCGACTCTCTGTTGGACAACACCAACGGTCTCTCGCCCAAAGACATTCTGGAATTTCAGATAGACACCTTCCGCCACAAAATGGACGAATACAGAAACAAAAAAGGCAAACATCTGATTTTCATCCACGGTAAGGGCGAGGGCGTGCTGCGCAGTAAAATCCTCTCTATCCTCAAACACGACTACCCCTCCTGCGTATTCCAAGACGCCTCCTTCCGCGAATACGGTTTTGGCGCCACTCTTGTTATAATAAGGTAGGATAGTTTATCGCGACCTCAACAAAGATGACGCCCGCCAGTAAAAAAAAGACACTATTCACCACAACCAATATGATTATGGAGACAATTATCCGTTACGCTCGCCCAAACGAAGCGCCGCAGATAGCCGACCTCATGATTGAAGCGATGAACAGAGAGTGTTGCGCATGGTTCTATGGCGAAGGGCACACGCTGGACGAATGGCGGCGCTTTCTCATCACCCTCATTCAGGCCGAAGATACGCAGTATAGCTATCTAAACACCCTTGTCTGCGTGAAGAAAGAGACAGAAGCCATTACTGCCACACCCCAGGAGGACATCGCCAACTTCCAAACGGGGAAAACAATCCCTGCCACCAAACCATCAAAGACCGAGCCCGCCCTAATACTGGGCATTCTGATAAGTTATGATGGCTCACAGCTCCATACCCTGCGCCAGCCGTTCTTCCGCGGAGTAAAAGAGTGGTTTGATCGCGATGTATCGTCCATTCCCGATGAGACCGCCGCTGGAGAACTTTATTACGACTCCCTCGCCGTGCGCTCCAACTGCCGTCATCAAGGCTTCGCCACTGCCCTTTTGCGCGCCGGCATGCAGCGCGCAAAGCATCTGGGCATCAACAAGGTGGGCCTGCTGGTAGATACCGGCAATCCTCGCGCCGAACGCCTCTACCGCCAGTTGGGGTTTGTCCAAGAAGGAGAAAACCAATGGGGCGGCCATCAGATGCTCCACCTCACCCACCCTGTTTAGCCCCTACGCCCCTGCAATTTTGGCACATACCTGCAAGGTTTTGCCAACCACGGCAAGCATTTTAAGTGCAGATTTATTTATTTTGAGGCAAAATATATTTTTCTTTCAGCATCGCGGGCAAAAAGTGTGCCACGCGCATAGAAAGATGACAAGAAAGCGGTACTTTTGCGGCTCAATTTGCGAAAAGGCTTAGTTTGGCCTAAGTTTTGCATTATGTTTCCACGCGTGCGGGCATGACCCGCCACAAAAAACTATTACATCATGCGCCAACTAAAGATTGTACAAGGTATCACCAACCGCCAAGAAGCCGGTATCGGCAGCTATTTGAGCGAAGTGAGCCGCATACCTATGATTTCCACAGAAGAAGAAGTGGCTCTGGCCCAACGTATCCACAAGGGCGACACCAAGGCCATGGAAAAATTGGTGTGCGCCAACCTAAGGTTTGTGGTGAGTGTAGCCAAGCAATATAGCAACCAAGGCCTCTCGCTCAACGACCTCATAGACGAGGGAAATATCGGATTGATTAGAGCTGCGGAGAAGTTTGACGAAACCCGTGGCTTCAAATTTATTTCCTACGCCGTATGGTGGATACGCCAAAGCATACTCCAGGCCATCAGCGAGAACAGTCGCATCGTGAGGATGCCGCTCAATCAGGTGGGTTTCCAAAGTAAGCTGAATAAGGCCCGCGTGGATTTTGAACAGAAAAACCAGCGCGAGCCCTCGCCCGAGGAATTGGCCGATATAGTGGGAGCAGATATAGATAAGGTGGCGTTGGCAATGGGCAATACCGGCAAGAAAATCTCCGTAGACACCCCCTATCAAAACGATGACACCACCACCATGGCCGACAACCTCACCTACGATGGCGACAAGCCCACCGACGACAATATGGAGCACGAATCGTTGGCCAAAGACCTGCAGGTGGCTCTCAAGGTGCTCACCCCCAAGGAGCAACGCGTGCTCACCATGCTCTACGGCATAGGCGAAAGGGAAAAGACCGCCGAAGAAGTAGCCCAAATTCTCGGCCTCAGCCGCGAGCGTGTGCGCCAGATAAAGGAACAGGCCATCGTCCACATCAACGAGAAGGTTAATACCAAAGTGCTGAGGAAATATCTGTAACATAATTCTCTATTCCATCATATCATGCGCCAACTAAAGATATTCAACAGCATCACCGTCCGCAATGAGGCGGCGATAGACAAATACCTCGCCGAAATCAGCCGAGAAAAGATGATTACCACGGAGGAGGAAGTGGCTTTGGCTCAACAAATCCGCCAAGGCAACGAAGAGGCGATGCAAAAATTGGTGAACGCCAACTTAAGATTTGTGGTGAGTGTGGCAAAACAGTATCAAAACCAGGGATTGGCGCTCAACGACCTCATCAACGAGGGCAATATCGGCCTCATCCGCGCAGCCCGCAAGTTTGATGAGACACGCGGCTTCAAATTTATTTCCTATGCCGTGTGGTGGATACGCCAAAGTATCCTTCAGGCCATCAGCGAACAGAGCCGCATCGTGAGGATGCCGCTCAATCAGGTCTCTTTCCAAAGCAAGATGAACAAGGCGCGCATCAATTTTGTGCAACAAAACGAGCGCGACCCGTCACCGGAGGAATTGGCCGACATCATCGACGCCGATGTGGACAAAGTGGCCTCTGCAATGGGCAATATCGGCAAAAAAGTGTCGATGGACACGCCCTATCAAAATGATGAGACCACCACTATGGCCGACAACATGACCGCCACCGATGACCGCCCCACCGATGAGGATATGATTTACCAATCTTTGGTGGCCGATATGTCTACTGCGCTCAAAACGATCTCCGAACGGGAGCAGAAAGTATTGATGATGCTCTTTGGCGTGGGAGGCCGCGAAAAAACGGCGGAAGAAGTGGCACAGACGCTCGGCCTCAGCCGCGAACGTGTGCGCCAAATAAAGGAACGCGCCCTCAAACACCTACGCGAAAACGCCGAAATCACCGGTGTACTGAAGAAATATTTGTAGAATTTGCGGACGGGCATAGAAAACGTCCGCAATTTTCAGAACTAACACCAACGCCCGCAAAGATTTTCCTACTTTTTGGGCGAACATGAAGACTTGCCCCCACTTTTAGAAGCTATCAATGGATCCCCGCCACATACATATAAGCGAATACGACTATCCTTTACCTTCGGAAAGGATAGCAAAATATCCTGTGCCCCAAAGGGACGAGAGCAAGTTGCTTGTTTATGATAAAGGGGAAATCAGCGAGCATCATTTCTTTGACATAGCCAAATTTTTGCCGGCAAATACGCTGTTGGTGTACAACAACACAAAGGTTATTCAGGCACGCCTGCGTTTTCATAAGCCAACCGGCGCGAAGATAGAGATTTTTTGCCTCGAGCCCTACGAGCCGCGCGAATATCAGCAGAATTTTGATAGCCGTGGCCAGTGCCGTTGGCTGTGTCTTATCGGCAACAAAAAGAAATGGAACGGCGAACCGCTGACTATGCTCATTGGCGAAGGAAATACACAGGCCAAGCCCATCACTTTCACCGCAGAATTAGAGCAGAGTGTAGACAATCACAATGTTATCCTGTTTCGTTGGAACGCGCCCGCCCTATCGTTTGCCGAAGTGTTGGAGAAAGTGGGCGAGCTCCCCATCCCACCCTACCTTAACCGCGCCACAGAAGAAAGCGACCTCAAAACATATCAGACCGTCTACTCTAAAATAGACGGATCTGTGGCAGCACCAACCGCAGGCCTCCACTTCACCGAGCGCGTCTTCAAATCTATTGATGCCAAGGGCATAGAGCGCGAGGAGGTTACGCTCCACGTGGGCGCCGGCACCTTCCGCCCCGTGAAAAGCGAGGAGATGGGAGGCCACGATATGCACTCGGAATATTTTTTTGTTACGCGCCATCTGATTGAACGCCTCTTGGCTCACAAAGGGGAGTGCACCGCCGTAGGCACCACCTCCGTGCGCACATTAGAAAGCCTCTATTGGGTAGGAGTGAAGATTAAACAAAACCCAAATATCGAGGAAAGCGACCTGCACATCCCGCAATGGTTTTCCTATGACCACGAAGCCGAATGTAAGGACATCAGTAGCGTCCAGGCATTGCAATCCATATTGGAATGGATGGATCGCAATCAACTTAATAGCCTCCATTCCACCACGCAAATCATCATTGCGCCCGGATATACCTATCGCATAGTGAAGAGGATTATCACAAATTTCCACATGCCCAAGAGCACGCTACTATTATTAGTATCGGCATTCATAGGAGACGATTGGCGCAAGGTTTATCGCTATGCTCTTGACCACGAATTCCGTTTTCTTAGTTATGGAGACAGTTCACTATTGATTCCTTAGCGCAACCATATCACCTTTGGGCGGCCTCCCGTCATTATTTTCACCATCGAAAACGACACAAAGTGTATTCTTTCTTAACCGCACACAATATTTAGCCCCTACACGCCTTTATCATGCCCACCACCGCCACTCCACCTCAACGCCTGCTCAGCATAGATCTCCTGCGCGGCCTCACCGTGATGCTTATGATTATGGTAAACGCCGGAATAGGCGACATGTTCCCGTGTTTTGTGCACGCCTATTGGACAGGTTTCACCTTGGCCGATTGCGTGATGCCGTCATTTTTGTTTATCATGGGAGCGAGCACCTATCTCAGCCTGCGGAAATACGGATTCCAGTGGTCGCGCGCCGCAGCCACAAAGATAGTGCGCCGCACACTGATATTATTTCTTTTAGGATTGTTTGTGAATTGGTTGGGGCCGGCTTTAGACGGTCGTCCTTTGGATTTCGCCCATCTGCGCATCTGGGGCGTGATGCAAAGGATTGCCATCTGTTATTGTTTGACGGCAATAGTGGCCCTAAGTGCGAGACGTGGCGCATTGCTCATCGCGATAGTGGGACTGGTGGCGTATGCATTTTTCATTAAGATGTGTGGAGGGTATAGCGAGGACATCTCCCAAAATTTCCTCGCGTATTTTGATGTTCTCTTATTGGGCGAGAACCACCTCATCTTCTATCCTTTTGAGCCGGAGGGCTTTTTCAGTAATTTATCGGCCGTATTGACATCACTTATCGGCTTTTATACGATGGAAAAGCTCTCGGAAATTTCAGACCTAAAGAAGAAACTATTTTTTTTGGCCACCATTGGCGTAGCAGGCATCATCATTGGCCTTATTATAACCCCGTGGTTTCCGCTAAGCAAAAAGATTTGGAGTCCAAGTTTTGTTTTACTCAACGCAGGCATCGCACAATTAGCATTATGTCTGCTTATGGCATTAGTGGATTGGCACAAGCCGCAGAACAATTCGCACCAAAAAGAGACACCCCTCCTCGGCATCAGCACATTATTGCAAGCCTTTGGCACTAATCCCCTACTGCTGTACGTGGGCAGCGAGGTATTGATTATCGCTTTTTGGAGCTGGGGCATTGCAGAGCGCGGTTACGAAGGCCTGCTCGCATTGGTGGGCAACGGTCATTGGGCCAGTTTGATTTATATGGTATTAGTAACAGCCATATTCGGCATCATTGGCCTTGTGCTCCACCACAAGCGTATTTTTGTGAAAATCTGATTTACTTTTCCCCTTGCAAGATTTTATTAACGTCCTGCTGTATTCTCTTATATAGCGGGCAGCGACTGTAATAGTTTTGTTTGCGCAGCATTTCGGCAGGAGAAGCCGAGGAATGCTGATAACCGGCCAATTCATTTTGGCGCTGGGTGGAGTGTTTGGCCAACAGATTGATTTCTCTCTCGCGGCGGCGGCGCAAGGCGGCGCATACGTGCTCCACAATGGGTTCTACGATTTTGTCCATCAGATCATGGCCGCGCATAAAGAGATAGGTGGTTTCGGGAGTGAGCCCCAAATCCAGCAGGCTTTGCAGAAAGGGCTTATATGTCTGACGTCCTTCGGGGAAAGAGCGTTGCAGGCGGGCGATAGTGGAGTTTACTTTATGTTGCAACTGGCGCAGCGCGGGCTCGGGGTTGGCGATATTAACATTGCCGATGGTGGCGGCCATGGCAAAATCGGCCAACGAGAACACTTGGAAGCGCCCGTAGCGATAGCACCACACATTCCACACAAACAGTGGCCAGATAATTCGCGAATAGGCCTGAAGGAACGCCTCAAAATCGAATACAGAATGATCATCGTTGAGCGTAGCCATCACGCAGACGCTATGGAGCGAGGGAGCATAGCATTGGAAGTTTTCTATGGCGTAGACATAGGTGTGGAAGATGTATGGCGACGACATCATCAAGCGCGAAGCCGCAGTGCCGCCCTGCAGAAGATAATCGTAATCGGCGTCTACGCAGGCAATCATGTTTGGCCCGAGGCCCGATTGGAGCGCGCTCAACAGAGCCGACTTTTTGCCTTTCTGCAATTTGTTTCTGGAGGGGAGCATCACCTCGAAATAGGTGGTATCGGTCTCCAATTCGCCCAATAGCGAGCGCCAGAAAAAGACATCATCGTAGCTCTCCACATACACCACTATGCGGCGCTTCTTTTTCTTGCCGCGAAGCACCTGCGCAGCCCCCACATATTGGCTACTTACGTAATTATTTAGCTTCTTGGACATCAATTTTATTTTATAAGGGCCAATAGAGCATTTTATGGGCATAGGGGCATATCGTATTCCCCTTATCATGCCCTTTTTACCCCACAATTAGTTGTCTTCGTCCACCACAATATCGCCCACCTCCGTTACGGCGTCCAGCCATCCGTTCATTATCATGGCTGGGGAGTGGGTAGTGAGGATAATCTGGGCGTTGGGGTTCATCTTTCTTAGGATTCCCACCAATTTTTGTTGCCATTCCACATGGAGGGAGGCTTCGGGCTCGTCCATCAATAGGACATAGTGTTCGTTGTTCTCCAAAAGGACAGTAAGCAGAATGATCAGCATCTGCTTTTCGCCGGAAGAAAGGCGATAAGGCGAGAGCTTCTCGCCATATTGGTTGAACATGAGTTCATTACTGGAGCGATCGATAGTTTTGAGCGTCTCGGAAAAGAGGGAATCGATGGTGTCTTGAAACATCACCTTGGCTCGGCTCACCTCCATGGCCTTTTGCTGGGCGTCAGCCCCGCCCTTACTAAGTATTGCTATCATCTTGTTGCCGATATTCACCTGATAATCCAAATAGCGGCGCTGCAGTTCATAGAGATGCCAGTCTAATTCCGAGCGCACCATGCCATCTGTGAGGTGGGTGGCGATAGTGGCCGGAATCATGGAACTGTCGAAGCTCCTCACCACGTCAAACCTCACCTCATCGGCCTCCTTTGGCGATAGGGTGAGCGTTACCGAGGTATTGCCCTCGTGGGATTGGGCAGAGGCTGCGCCCTTGGCGTTATGGTGCTGCTTGTCGGCTTTCGCTTCCTTGCGCATGTGTCTCATACAGTCCACCACGCGGTTAAGGATAGTGGTCTTGCCCATGCCGTTCACGCCACTAAGGATATTCACATCGGGCTTGAGATGCCAAAGGATGTGTTTGCGCCCATTCCACAGGCTGTCTATCTCGATGGTGTCGATATAATTAGCAATCATAGCGTTTAGATTTTGTTTTTCATTGTTAATCCAGCCGATTGGCCCAACCCCAAGAATTGAGCAATCCATCTCACGGGCAAAAATACGCAAATTGCGCAGCAATAATGAAAAAATAACATTATTTATTATAGCATTGGGCGAAGAAAGCGTAATTTCGCTCCATAAAAGATGCCTTATGAGCCAGAGAGCAATCTTATTTTTGATATGTGTATTATCGGTAGGCGCAGCCATGGCGCAAGAGAAGAGAGGCAACCTCATAGAAGACCCGCTCTTCCCCGCCCCGCGCCATACCTACGCCACCCCATCGCCGGACACCACCTCGCAATCGCCAGCGCAATCCACCTATGAATACTATTCTCCCTATTACGGCGGATTGCATGAGGGCGTGAATGTGAGAATAGACCTGACGGCTATGGCGGGCTTTGGCAGCGGAGCTCCGCACGGCGCGGGCTTTGGCCGTTCGATAGATTTTGTGTATGTCTCGCCCATTAAAAACAAGTGGAATTACACGCTTGGGCTCAATTCCACCGGTATGAACTGGGGAGGGCTCAATTATAACGATGCAGGCATCAGTGGTAGCGTAAATTATTATCCCACAGAGAACATTTCCCTCTCCCTCTACGGCTACAAATCTCTTTTAAGCAACACCCACAACCGATGGCCGCATTATTATGGCTGGGGCTGTGCGCCATACTATTGGGGCGGATTTCCTTATGGCCTTGGCGGATTTCCTTATTACGGCGACAGTTACGGCTATTGGGGCAGCGCGTTCGCTCCCTACGGCGGCATCAATTATTGGCGACCCAATAGTTATATTGGCGGCGATTTGAACGTGAGGTTCAACAACAACACGTGGCTGGAAGTACACGTTGGCGCGGGAAGATGGGAATAAATGTCTCGCAACTAAAGAAATACATCAACGGTTTCAGACATCCCCCCGCTGAAACCAAACAAAAATTACAAGAAGCCATTCATGCTATTGGCAAAGAATATAACTGCCGTTGTTTTTTGATGACAACGGCAGTATTTTTTTTGTCAATAAATTGCTACACATCGTAATCATCAATGGTGTCGTCCAGAAAATCCATCAACGGTTTGGAAAGGGAAAAGAGATAGGCCACACGGTCTATCCAATCAGGGCGGCACAAGAATTTCTCATCTATATCACACGCCCACGAATAGATGCGCGGGCGCAGATATTCGGGATAGGGAAAATCTTTGGGGAACCCTTTTGGCATCGTCTTCACCGGTTCATAGCCCACTGCGGGAAAATACTTGTGAAATTCGGGAGCCTCCACCAAAGAGCGGTATGTATCCACGTCCTCCACGATGGAAAGTCTAACTTCCTTCAGAATATTCGACGGCAACCACCATGTGCCCGCCGCCACCATACTGCCGCCGGGATTGCCGGCCTCCTTTTCTTCGGGCGTTACCTCGGTGGACGGCTGCAAATGGAAATAATATCCGCAATGCAGCGACTTTCTGCCCTTGGCATTGATAAACGCTCCAAAATGCCTCTTGTATGGCGATTTATCTAAAGAGAAACGCGTGTCGCGATAGAATCGGTAGACACAATCCTTGGCATCGAGGTGTGAGACGGACGGATCAAACTGGGCAATCCTCACAATCAAGGCGCGAGTGATGTCGTCAAACTGGGTCTTGGCCTCCAGATACCGCTCCTTATTCTGCTGAAACCACACCCTGTTGTTATTCATCGCCACATCCTTGAGAAAAGACATTATCGGGGCGACATCAAAAGTATTCGTTTTCATTTGTAATTTGTTTAATTCGCATTGATAACCAAGAGCTGCACGTAAGGGAAAGATTACCGCATTATCTGCTACGTATTTATTTGGCCTGCAGGGGCGGGGTTCATACCCGCCCGCAAAACGACAAGACAGAGCCCTGCAAATCACGCTCTTATCTGGGCTGACAATCTGCGGACGGGTATGAAAGCCGCCCCTGCAGGTAAAATCTATGCGCGATAATGTAACGCGGGCGGCGCAGCAGACGCGGGCGCCTTGGCGTGTGCAAAATTAATCATTTCTTGGGAAACGAAAACGGCGGCATTAATCACATATTTATCGCGAAAAATTTGAAAAAACGCGCGATAGTTTGCGTTAACAGTACTGTAACATTATCTTAACAGTACTGTTTAGTTATTGTTACAGCACTGTTTAGTTATTGTTACAGTACTGTTAACGCAAACTATCTCGGGGAAAAATCTCCTTAACACGACATTCAAACGTGCAAAATCGGGATTAAAATGCACCACGGCGCACAAAAATCCATATTTTGTGTTGATTTATACCTATAAATCCCTAATTTTGCATCTTGTATCTAAAAAGACATGTAATCGGTACAAACTTCGCTCGCCAATAGGTGTGCACAACAAACCGGTGAACACACTTTCTTATATAATAATGTATGCGCGCGAACATATAATAAGGGTATTCTAAACAGAAGCAATGTAATTCTAAATATAATTGCGCAATTATATACATACTGACGCTATACGAAGAAAAATACAAAACAAATTCAAACAGACACAGCCCAACCCTGTACACTCTGACTCTATTCAAAGAGACGAACAGCACATATTCAAAACAGACACAGCATAATCCTGTACACTCTGACTCTATTCAAAGAAACGAACAGCACATATTCAAAACAGACACAGCATAATCCTGTACACTCTGACTCTA
>CAZQVW010000048.1:0-13516 GCA_964596865.1 uncultured Bacteroidaceae bacterium | reverse complement strand
AGTTATTGTTACAGCACTGTTAACGATAGTCAAAACGATTGGAAGTCGCCGCAAATGGGGATTTTTCGCTGGTGTCAGGGCGTTTTTGCGGCGATGCAGGCTCATTCCACGCCTACGCAAAGCAAATCCGCGTCTAAAAAGGAACGAAAATGGTGGATTTTGTCTAACTTTGCTATTTATAAGGCATTGAACCTACGCCAAAATGAAGAAACACCACCTCACGGGAAAGATAATCAATTGGACACTGAAGATAATCATGTATTTGATTGTCTTGGTGTTTATGATGATGATAGCAATCTATCTCCCACCCGTGCAACACTGGGCTAAAAACCGGTTGTGCGCCTACATTGGCGAACAAACCGGATTGAAGGTGAGCATCGACCAACTCTCGCTCACCTTTCCTCTCGACCTCATGGCGGAAGGCATGCTGGCCGTGGAGCCCGACACCCTCGTTTCCGCCAACGCCCTAAACGACAGTACTATTTCCGGAGGTGATAGTGTGCGCGCCCTGCGCGACAGTATATATAATGCGCAGATGGCGGTCACCAACTTCCAACCAATCGGCGGTAAAGACACCGTGGTGGTGGCCGACCAACTGGAATTAGACGTGAAGTTGCTCCCGCTATTGAAAGGGCGGATTGAGCTCAACGGATTTGCGCTCCGTCGCGCGCAGGTGAACACCCGAAGCCTTATCAGTGATACGCGTATCGAGGGACGTATGCGATTGCTGGCTATCAACCGTCCGGCGGTGTGCAACCTGAAGAAAAAGGAGGTGGACGTATCGCGCCTACGGCTCAAGGACGCTGACATCCGCGTCTTCCTATCCGATACGGCGGCCGTAGACACCACGCCGTCCGCTCCCGTGGAATGGAAAATCCGCGTGGGGAAGACAAAAGTGGAGCGCACAAAATTTTATGTGCAGATGCCCCACGACTCCATGAGCGTGGGCGGGAATATCCTTGCCATGAACGCGCAGGAAGTGGGGGTGAATCTGAAAAACAGTGCTTGTAGTGTGGGCAACCTGTCGCTGTCTGCACAAGAGTTGCACTACGACCTACCTTATATAAAGCCACAACAGGGATTCGATGCCAATCATATCTTCTTATCCATATTCGATACGCGCTTGGCCAACCTACGATATAACGACAAGGGGCTGGACGTGCGCCTCCACCACTTGGATTTGCGCGAGAAGAGCGGTATGGCGGTGGACAAGCTCGCGGGCACAATTCATTACGACACCACGCGGGTGAAAGTGGACGCCCTCACGCTACAGACGCCTTACTCCTCGCTCCACGGCGATGCCGACATCCCCTTTGCGGCATTAGAAGGGCATTCGCGCAATATTCTCCGCGCCAAATTAAGCGGCACTGTTGGCAAACAGGATGTGGCCTTGTTTTTAGACAAGGACGCCGCCTCCCTTTTGGCCGCCCTGCCCAATGAGCCCGTCCAGACCGACCTCCGCGTGGAGGGCACAATGGGCGAAATGACAGTGGATTATTGCCGACTGATATTGCCCGGGGATATGGAGGTGAGAATGAGCGGCAAGATGCGCTCAATCCTCAGCGATAACCACCGCAGCGGGCGTCTGCATTATGATATGGCGTTCCCTCACGCCGATGTTCTGCGCGCACTCATCCCCAATGACCTCCGCCAGACCGTGCATATCCCCGATGGCCTAAGACTGGGCGGCGACATCATCCTGCAAGGCCCAGCCTACGCCCTAAACAAAAACACTATCTATCTTGACGGAGGTAGCGTTAGGTTTACGGGGAAAATACAGACCCGGACAATGACCTATAAGGGGCAAATCCAAAGCCACGCCTTCCCCCTGCAAAAAATCCTGCCCACAATGGGATTTGCTCCCCTCACGGGAGAAATTGATGTGGACGGGCGGGGCACAGATTTCCTCCGGCGCGGCACTCACCTGAAAGCCAACGCCAACATCCAGACCTTCGCCCTGCAGAATATCCCGCTGGATAGCGTCATGGTAGATGCCAACATACGCGATGCCTATGCCAACGCCACTATCTCCGCCTCAAACCGGTGGCTCAACGGGCAAATCCAATTGCAAGCCCAAAAGAATGGCACCGAAATCAATGGAAACATATCCGGAAACATACAGGATTTGTGCCTTGGGCTCGGCGCTCCGCCCAAGGACAGCACCGACGTCCTCGCCCAGACACATCTGATGGCCTCGCTCAACCTAAAAGGATTCTACAACGAAAAAGGCAAGATGGCTATCGGCGGCAATATAGAGCAGCTCAATGTGTTTACCTCGCAAATGGGCTACCCCTGCGGCGACATCACGTTTATGCTGGGCACCAGTGCGGATTCCACCCATATCGGCCTCACCTCCGGCGATATGCGGCTTATGGCTCGCTCCTCAGGGCCGCTGGATAAGATTACCGATGGCTTCAGCCGCTTTGCCAACGGATTTGTGGACAACCTTTTGGCCGCGAAATTAAATCAAGACACACTAAAAGCCCTCCTGCCCGACCTCCATATCCACCTACAGGCAGGAAAGACAAATCCTTTAAGGCAATATATGGCTTATAAGGGGTTTGACTTCGATTCCATCTACGGCCGGATCTCCACTACGCCGCAACAGGGCGCCAACGCCAAAATCTACCTCACCAATTTCCACACGGGCGCCGTATTGCTGGAACAAAGCCAACTGGACGTCTATCAGGACGAAGAGGGAATGAAGCTAAGCGCCAGCGTGGTCAATGCCTCAAAGAAAAATCCCAACCGCTTCACGGCCAAAGTGGACGGCAGTGTGCTCACAGACGGATTTCAAGTGCTCGCCCATTTTGCCGACGAGAAAGGCAAGGTGGGATTGAATATCGGTACGCGCGCAAGATTAGACGGCCACGGGGGTGTCTCGTTCACTCTCATTCCGGAGGTGAGCACACTGGCCTATCGCCAGTTTAAGGTAAACAAAGATAATTACTTCGCCATAGATTCCGCTGGCTATTTCGATGCGAATATCAATCTGCTGGCCGACGACAAGACGCATATCATGCTCTTCTCCTCCAAAAACGATTCGCTCAATCAAGACATCACTCTTTCTCTGGCCAATGTGAACCTCCACGACCTTTCCAGCGTGCTCCCCTATGTTCCCCAGTTGGGCGGCTACCTCGGGGGCGATGTGCACGTCCAGCGCACGGATTCCACCCTCACCGCCGTGGGCCAACTCCAGACACGCAACTTGGAATATGAGGGGCTCGCCATCGGCGATGTGGGCACGGAGCTATTCTATATGCCCGATCAGGGCGGCCAATATGTGGTGGCCGACATTCTGGTGGGCGAAGAGCAGGTGGCCTCGCTGGAGGGCCATTATTGGGATAAGGGCGACGGACTTCTGGACGCCACCGCCACTCTGGAAAAATTCCCCGTGGCATTATTGAATACGTTTATCGGCACCGATGGCACTCTGGCGCTGCGCGGCACGGCCAACGGAGAGATAAAGGTGGAAGGGCCCACATCGGCCCTCACTCTCAACGGTAAGCTCAGCCCCGATTCCATCCACGCCTATTCCGAACTCTATGGTTTCGACCTCCGCATGGAAAACAAGGACATCGCCATAAAGAAAAGCAAAATCATTCTGGACGACATTCGCTTCTATTCCATCGGCGACAACCCGCTCCGCATCAATGGTGATGTGGATTTGAGCGACCTCGGAAATATGAAGATAGACCTCTCGCTCAAGGCCAAGGATTATCAATTGGTGAAGGCAGAAAAGACCAAAAAGACCGTGCTCTTCGGCACAGTCTACGTGGATTTGGACGCCACCCTGAAGAGCCACCGCGAATTTATGGTGCTCGGCGGGCAGCTCAAGGTGTTGGACAAGACAGATTTCACCTATATCATGCGCGATACGCCCCTGCAGGTGGACGACCAGTTCTCCGGACTGGTGGAGTTCATGGATTTCTCGGCCACCGAGGACGAAAAAACAGAGGAAGAGCCGCCCACCGGAGGACTGGTGGTAAACCTTGCGCTCAACATCGATGAACAGACCCACCTCCACTGCCTTTTAAGCGAAGACGGCAAGAGTTATGTGGATTGCAACGGAGGCGGCAATCTGCGTTTCCGCATGTTCCCCTCCGGCGACATGAGTATGCAGGGGCGCTACAATATCCTTGGCGGAGAAATGAAGTACACCCTGCCGTTTATCCCGCTGAAGACGTTTAAGTTCACCGAAGGAAACTATATCATGTTTAATGGCGATGTCTCTAACCCCACGCTCAACATTACTGCCATGGAAACCACAAAAGCCTCCGTTACCGACGACAGTGGAGCCAGCCGAATGGTGAAATTCAACGTGGGCGTGGCCATTACCCGCACACTTTCTAATATGGGCATCGAATTTCTGATAGAAGCGCCCGAGGATTCGGAGGTGCAAAACGAGATTGCCACGATGTCGGCCGAAAATAAAAGTCGTTTGGCCGTGTCTATGCTGGCCACGGGGCTGTATCTCTCCTCCACAAACAAGACGGGATTCAAGGCCAACAACGCCCTGAACGCATTTCTCGAGAGCGAGATACAGAATATCGCGGGTAGCGCACTGAAAACCATCGATATTAGTGCAGGCGTGGAGGGCAACACCACTGCTTCCGGCGACACCCAGACAGACTACACATTCCAATTCTCCAAAAAGCTGTGGGGCGACAGGGTTACTTTCGTCATCGGCGGCAAGGTAACCACCGGCGCCAACGACGACAACACGTCCTCCTCACAGAGCTTTATAGATAATGTGTCGCTGGAGTATCGGTTGGATAAGGGCGGCACTCGCTATGTACAACTGTTCTATGACAACGATACCCACGACCCCCTCGAGGGCAACTACTCCTCCGCCGGCGCCGGCTACATCCTTCGCCGCAAGATGGACAACCTAAGCGAACTCCTGCTTTGGCGCAGGCAAAAGAAATAGGCGCTTGCGGCAAAAGAAATGGGCAGCCTGCGGCATAAGCCGCTGACTTTTAACAGGCAGACACACATTCCCCTATTATTTAGACCACAATGAAAAATACTATATCCGCCATTTTTGGAAGCACAGCGGTCGTAGCCATTATATTGATGATGGTCGCCTGCTCCACCACGTCCCACCTGCCCGAGGGCGAGACACTCTACACCGGTATTGGTACCGTGAACTACGTGGATCAGGGTGATGCCGGCAAAAAAGGGGTAAATAGTGAAAGCGGAGTCATCGTGGCCATCGCTGACGCGGCCACGGATGTGATGGACGCCTTCACGGGAAAGAAAGGCAAGGGCACTGCCACCTCGCCCGCCGCCATGACAGAGAAAGACAGGCGCCGCCTGCTCAAGGAAGTGGCCAAAACCAACAAAGACGCCTTAGAGCCCGCCCAAACGGAGGTTGAGGGCGTCTTGGACTACGCGCCAAACAATGCTTTCTTCGGGTCGTCCTACGTGCGCACGCCCCTGCCCATCGGCCTTTGGGCGTATAATGCGTGGGGAGCCTCGCAAAAAGGGCTGGGCCACTGGCTTTACAAGCGTATCGGCAGTGAGCCAGTGCTTATCTCCACCGCCAATCCCGAAACCCGCGCAAAAGTGGCCGGCAATGTGTTGAGAAACTACGGTTTCTTCCGCGGCCGTGTGGATTACGACGTGGTATACAAGGACTCCACCAAGAAGAAAGCGAAAGTAAACTACTATGTCCACACCGACCTCCCCTTTCGCATCGATTCGGTGGAGTATCTGGGGTTTAGCGAGGTGGCCGACAGTTTGATACACGCCACCCAGCAACGCAGTTACCTGAAAAAAGGCACGCCATTCTCCGCCACCGCGCTCACCAACGAGCAAAACCGCATCGCCACGCTCCTAAGAAACCGCGGCTACTATTTCTATCAAGCCTCGGCCGCCACCTTCAAGGCCGACACCGTGCAAAAGCCCTATAAGGTGCAACTAAGAATGCAGCGCTCCGCCACCCTGCCGCCCATCGTGATGCGCCAATGGCATATAGGGCGCACTAACCTCACTATCCTCAACGCCAAAGGCGATACCGTGGACAACGCCTTTCAGATGCCCAACGGCACCTATCGCTTCCACGGGCGCAAATGGCCCGTGAAGCCCGAAGCCGTGATGCGCAACGTGCTCCACCGCCCCGGCTCCCTCTATCGCTATCGCGAACAGCAAATAAGCGAACAGCTCCTCAACGAGCTGGGCATCTTCGCCCAATCTTCCCTCTCCTATACCCCGCGCGACACCACCCTCGCCGCCGACACCCTTGATGTCCTGCTCACCGCCGTGTTGGACAAGCGCTATTCGGCAGACATTGAGGTGAATGTAACAGAGAAAAACACCGACCGCATAGGCCCCGGGCTCACCCTCGGTCTCACAAAGAAGAATGCTTTTAAGGCCGCCGAGTTGCTCACGTTTAAGGTCTTCGGTTCCTATGAATGGAAGACCAGATTAGAGAAAGATCAGAGCTCGTCTATCTTTAATTCCTATGAAGTGGGCACCCAACTCTCGCTCGACATTCCGCGCATGCTCCTCCCCTTCACCAAACAAAGGAAACTGCGTTTCCCCGCCACCACCAGTTTCTCGCTTTCGGCCGATTGGCTAAACCGTTCGGGATATTACAATCTCTTTTCCTTCAGCGCTGCGCTTACCTACTCATGGCAGAAGACGCGCACCTCGCGCCACACGCTCACGCCCATCTCCCTCACCTACAACCGCCTATTGCGCTCCACCCACAGCTTTGATTCCATCATGCAGGCCAGGCCCTCATTGCAGGTGTCGATGCAAGACCGCCTCGTGCCCGCCATAGAATACACCTACGCCTACACACAGGGACGCCGCCACCGCAATCCCCTCACTTGGCAGTTCACCATAAAGGAAGCCGGCGCCCTTACCTCCGGCGTCTGGGCCATCGCGGGGCACGATTTCAGTGAGAAAAATAAAGAGATACTCAATAATCCCTTTGCGCAGTTTATAAAAGTATCCACCGAGCTCCACAACAATTTCAAAATCGACACCGACCTCCGGCTTGTCACCCGATTGATGGGAGGCGTGGTCTATGCCTACGGCAATAGCAACATCGTGCCCTACAGCGACCAATTCTATTCCGGCGGCGCCAACAGTATCCGCGCTTTCGCCATCCGCTCTATTGGCCCCGGGCGCTTTGTGAGCCGTGGTAGCCGCTATTCGTATATGGATCAGACGGGCGAAATAAAATTAGAGGGCAATGTGGAACTTCGTTTCCCCGTCTTCGGCTCGCTCTCCGGCGCCCTTTTTGTGGACACGGGCAATATCTGGCTTCTCCGCTCCGATGAAAATCGCCCTGGCGGCACACTCAAAGCCAACCATTTCCTTTCCGACCTCGCTCTCGGCACGGGCGCTGGCCTCCGCTACGACCTCGATTTTCTTGTGGTGCGCCTCGACCTCGGTTTCGCCCTCCACGACCCCGCAGCCAACCATTCCGGCTATTTTTCCACCGGTCGCTTCTCAGACCGCTTTGCCCTCCACCTCGCCATCGGCTATCCTTTCTAAATGCCGCAAAATTATCGCCCACATTCGAGCCTAATTGCTATTTCTATCTTGCAAAACGCCTCCACTTGTCACCTATATCATAAAAGTAATCACCATAAATATCATTTTCTTCGCCAAAACACTTGCATTTGTCGCCAAAAGTCCCTAACTTTGCACTTGCAAAACAAAAATCGCGGAGTGGAGCAGTTGGTAGCTCGCCAGGCTCATAACCTGGAGGTCGCATGTTCGAGTCTTGCCTCCGCAACTATTACGCTGAAAACTTCGATAAAATCAGGTTTTCAGCGTTTTTTTGTTTTATACTCGGACATTTTTTTGTTTTATACTCGGATTTTTTCGGACAACAACCCGCAGCGGCGACAATGCGGCATATATCCGCGATTTTGAAATGTAGGGTTAGCGTTTTTGCCCACATATAGATTTCCAAAAGCGGAAGTATAGTAATCATGCCCAATCCGCCACGCCAAATTGCGGACATGGCGCTACATTTAACAGAGATATTCGTAATTTTGCACGCGAAATATACACCGGCACAAGAATTTGCCTCTCTCTTAAAAGGCTACGTTACGCCAATATTGCTCAAAGGACGGTTTTTCGCAAAGTAAAGCGCCGTCTTTAGGGGTCAAAGAATGCGCCTTTTGGAGCAAGACACGAGCTTTTTGGACAGAAGAATAGTTCTTTCAGAGCAAAAGTAACGCATTACAGGAGAGAGAAACAAGTCTTTGCCTTTGATAAAACGTTAATTGGGCAACAATACCGCGTGCCCGCTACCTCAGAAAATTATTACGCGCTAAAAAGAAAATATGGAATGGTTTGTAAGCCTGTTCACCAACACCCAAAGCGTGGCACATATCGTATTGCTACTGGCATTGGTGATTGCTGTAGGCTATAAATTGGGTAAAATCAAATTTGGCCCCGTCAGTTTGGGCAGCACGTTCATCCTTTTTGCCGGCATCTTGGCCGGCCACATTTACAACGAGCTGGGTCTCAACAATTCCGAGGGCTATGCGGCACCGTTGGCCGTACTAAATTTCATTCAGGACTTCGGTCTAATCCTATTTGTGTATTGCATTGGATTGCAGGTGGGCCCGGGCTTCCTTTCTGCCTTCAAAAAAGGGGGCATCGCGCTCAACCTCTATTCTGTGGGCATCATCCTACTTAATGTGGGCTTGATGTTTCTATTTTTTTACCTCTGTTTTGATACTCACGACCTCAAGAATCTGCCAATGATGGTGGGAGTCTTGTGCGGCGCCGTTACCAACACCCCGGGATTGGGCGCTGCCAACGAGACATTGACCGAAATCAGTGCGCACAACAGCGCTTTGGCGCAGGCGATGGAGGGTCATCAGATTGCTTCGGCCTATGCGTGTGCGTATCCGCTGGCTGTGGTGGGAATGATTGGAGCTGTGGTGCTCCTACGCTATATTCTTAGAATCAAACCGCAGCAAGAGCAGGAGCAAATTCGCCGTGAGCAGGAGGACAACCCTCATGCCAAGCCCCACCGCATGACCATCAGATTGCAAAACAAGTCTTTATACGGCATGCCTATCCGCAAAATTCGCGATTTTATCGGGAGAAATTTCGTTTGTTCGCGATTAGAGAGGGATGGCAAGGTTGTTACGCCCTCGGATGACACCACATTGCAAAATGCCGACCTGCTAAACGTGGTTTGCGCCGAAGACGATGCCGACGCTATCATGGCTTTCATGGGCGAAGAGGTAGAAAAGGACTGGCATTTAGAGCAATCGCCCATTATTTCCAAGAGAGTGGTGGTTACAAAGCCGGAAGTGGAGGGCAAGACCTTTGGGCAGATGCATTTTTCCAGTATATTGGGCGTAAACGTAACTCGCTTCACGCGCTCGGGCATGGATTTGTTTGCCGACCGCAATATCCGCCTGCAAATTGGCGACCGCATTCTGATGGTGGGCCCCGAGGACAACGTGAAGCACGCAGCCAACGTGGTGGGCAACGAGGTGAAAAAGCTCAACCACCCCAATATTGGTCCTATCTTCATTGGTATTCTGCTGGGTGTTATCCTTGGCAGCATTCCCATCGTGATTGGCGGCATCCCCAACCCTGTGAAATTGGGATTGGCCGGCGGCCCACTGATTGTGGCCATCATCATTGGTGCCAAGGGCTATAAATTCCACATTACCAGCTACACCACCACCAGTGTGAACCTCTTTGTCCGCGAATTGGGTCTGTCGCTATTTTTGGCGGGCGTGGGCATCAAGGCCGGCGCCAATTTCTGGCAGACACTATCTCAGGGCGATGGCATGAAATACGTATGGATAGGATTTCTGATTACGGTGATACCGATTTTCATCATGGGCATACTGTCGCGCGTCAAGCTCAAGCTCAATTATTACACCATGATGGGCTTTATTGCCGGCACCTACACCGACCCGCCCCTTTTGGGCTTTTCCAATGAAGCGGCAGGCAATAATGCTCCCGCCGTGGGGTATTCCACCGTCTACCCCTTGTCGATGTTCCTCCGCATCCTGACGGCGCAGCTCATCATCCTGTTCTGGTGCGCATAGAAACGGGCCAAGACCCGCGCTGCCAGCATAGATTTAATAGTCTGACGGCAAAATTTAGCAGCCGCGGGAATTGATTAGACAGACACCGTATTTAAATAGATAGGCAAAGGCTTTGATTACATAGCCACCAAGTTTAGATTATATAGAAAGACCTCGGTCGTTTACAGCGATAACGCTAACGACCGAGGTCTTTTTGTTTGCAGTTATTGACGATGAGACGGTCTATGCCGCCAAGCGATTATTTCACACCAATTTTGGCGAGGGCAGCAGGGAGCTCTGTGGCAGAGATGTCGCGAGCGCGGATAATTCCTTTGGCGTCCACAAGGATATTGGCGGGCACTTGTCTTACTCCCAAGCGCTGAACAAGAGGGGAATTGAAACAAAGGCAATCGCACACGTTGTAGCCCGCAATACTATCCATTCTAATGATATTATGGCAGGCGGAGGAATCGGCGTCCAACGAGATATTCAGCGTATTCACGGCAGGAGAGACCGAGCGCAAGATACGGCGCTGTTCGCGCAGCAGAGTGAGATTATCCGGCGAGAAAGAAGCCCAGAAAGTGATTAGGAGAGGTTTGCCGGAGAAGGTCTGGTTGGAGATAGGGGTGCCGTGGATGTCCTTTGCGGTGAACGCGGGCAGTTTGGCTCCGTTGCCGTATTTCAATAGTGGGGCGAGCTGCGATTGATAGTGGCGCAGGATATAGCGCGAGGGCTTGGCTTTGAGCATCAGTGTGAGCAGGCGCGAGATACGGGGGTAATCGGGGCGCTCCGCCTGCAGGAAATAGCGGTTGAGGATGGCTACAGAGGCCCACGAACCGGGGTTGTCGCGGATAAAAGCCTCGGCCGAGCGCAGGATGGCGTCGCCTTTCTTATCACGGATGGAGCGGCGGAAGTGAGTGAGGTCGTCATTCTCACTGTCGCCGGAGATACGGATATTAAGCATATTGTTGGCGTCGCCCTTCACCTTTACCGAGCCGCCGGGGATGGCCACCACCTCCGTCCGCATGAAATTGGGATATTGTAGCACGAGGATAACGGTGTCGGAAAGGTCGTGTTTCAAGCTGAACAAGCCGCGCTCCACCTTTATCGTGTCGAGCGTGCCCCAAGCGGGCGATTCGCTGTAACAAACAAACTGGCTTTGGTCCAATCCTTTGAACTTACCGGAAAGCGAAAAGCTCTTCTTGCCGCCGGAGCACGAGGCGACAAGAAGAGCTATAGTCGTTATATATAATAATGTGCGTTTCACATTATAATTTCAAATCATTAGTTTATTTCGTGAGCAACTGGAATCCGGCATCGGTCTTGAGCGACTGGAATTCCAAGTCGTTGGCGGCGTAACCCTTGAGCGAGGGGTCGGCTTGCAGGGCTTCGCGCAGGTTGTCCACGGCCAATTGGGAATTATTGGTGCGTGCAGCAATGATAGCCTTGAGATAAGAGGTCATGGCATCGGGGTGGGACACGCGGGTGAGCGTGGTGGCGGCAGTGATATAGTCTTTGGACAGGAGCTGCGCCAAAGCAGCGCTGTTTGAGGGCGCATCACCAAACTGGCTCACGGCCTGTGAATAGTTGCCCTGCATGAGCGAGAGGTTGCCCATCAGTTCGTTTACGTTAGTGGCGCCGGCAGCCTTACCCAGAGCCTGCGAAGCCTCGGCGCTATTGCCGTTGAGCATAGAGAGCAGGGCTTGGTTGGCGTTGGCCTCGGCAGCATTAGGATTGATGGCGAGAGCTTTCTGTATATATTGCTGGGCAGCAGAATAATCGCCCTTTTGGAAAGAGAGGGTGGCGAGGTCGTTGAGAGCGCGATAGTCGTTGGGGTAGACAGACGCGGTAGTTTTCAATATTTCCTGCTGCTGGGCGGGGTCTTCGGTGAGGGTGGCGGCATAAAGGAGCTCGTCCACGCTGAGCTTGGAGGCATCCTGCTTATATTGCTCCTCAATCTGGTCGTCGGAGCGGCCGATGAGGTCATAATTGATGCGGATACGACTGCGGCGCAACTGTGGCAGGATTTCTTTGGTCAGGTCGGTGAAGGCGGCGGAGAGGTTGCGTATCTGTTTCTCGCGCTCCTCGGGGTCTTGATACATAGACAGTACGCGCAGGATGAGGTCCTTGTCCTGCATATTGGATTGAGACACCAATTGCTGGAATCCCTCCCAGTCTTCGGCGGTGTATTTGGAATCCACGGCGGCATCGAGCTTATGCTCACGCAACTGGTTGTTCACATAGGCCTTAGTATTGGTGCCACGGTTCTTAGCCAGTTTGGTATTGAAATCCAGCGCACCTTCGGGCGAGGCATAGGAGGAGATTTCGATGCCGTTCATGCTCTTGCCCTCGGCATCGGTCTGAATATCCTTCAGAGTGGATAGGAACTGTTGCACGCTCACCGTCTTCAATTCGCCATTGCGGATTTTGGCCTCATTGATAAGGAATTGGATATTGGCGTCCTGCTTCTGCTTGATGATGTGCTGGAAATTATCCTCGGCATAGGCAGTGGAGGCGGTGCGCAGGGTGCGGCGCACGAGGTCGGAAGTGGAGATAACACCGTCGGCCACCTTCACATCCTTCTGGGCAACGGCCTTCTTACCGTTTTTCACGTCAAAGACGAGGTAGAGCTCGCTCTTGTGCATGGGCTCGCTGTAATCAAACTGGCTACGCAGGGTGAAATTACCGCCGAGGCGATAGTTGATGGTCTGGGCATTGCCCACTACCTTCTCTCCCTGAAAAGAGGCCGACTGTGCCTTGGCCTCGCCGCCCTGATAACGGAGCACCGGAGTGATAGAGACGGTGGCCTTACGCTTCATGTATTTTTCGGGGAAGACACCATTG
This sequence comes from uncultured Bacteroidaceae bacterium, assembly GCA_964596865.1. Lineage (GTDB taxonomy): Bacteria > Bacteroidota > Bacteroidia > Bacteroidales > Bacteroidaceae > UBA6382. The sequence goes on along the minus strand of CAZQVW010000048.1, from coordinate 647 downwards.
ACGGTGGCGGTTACCTTACCGCCGTTGGTCTCGAGGGGCGACGGGGTTACGGTGAAGTTGTGGGAATTGAGCTCGCCCATCTTGGAGCATGCTCCCATCATCACGGTCATAATCATGATTGCGGCAATAGCCGATGCGCTCCTTAAGGGCGCAAACCTCCCGCGGGAGGTGTTCAAATGGTTTGACATAATAATAATGTATATGTTTACTGCTAAAATTATTTGCGAATGCAATGATATTATATGCTCTTGATATGAGAAAGTATCTCTTACGGCCAAAATTATGTGTTCCTTATTAATAAGGTATCTTCATTACAGCCAAATTTATATGCTTCTAATATAATTTTATATGCTTCTAAAATAATAATGTGTCATCTAACCGCCAAAATTCTGGTATATCAGCCTGCAAAGTTAAATACTTCCTGCGAAATATCCCGTAATTGAAGAAAAATAAACCTTTGCGGGCGGTTTTGCTCCGTGATTGTTCACGTTTTGGCAGGCACAAATAATCTTTTTTGCGCACTAATAAGATTTTGTGGCCCTTTGCTAAGATTTTGTGGCCCTTTGCGGCCGCTTTTGCCCGAGATAAAAGTCACATCCAATCCTTTTGACTATCGTTAACAGTGCTGTAACAATAACTAAACAGTA
>CAZQVW010000047.1:0-13663 GCA_964596865.1 uncultured Bacteroidaceae bacterium | reverse complement strand
ATGTTACAGCACTGTGAACGCAAACTAACGCGCACTTTTTTCGCGCAAGGGCGCGAAAAACCCGCCCCTACGGGTTCAATCAATACATTGCGCGTACGCAAGGACTTTTCGACAGCCTACAAAGAAAATGGTGTATGGCGTGCCTCAAGCGACATATCGTGAATACTCAATCCCTTATTGTGCTCTATATTTTGCTACTCGCGCCGGATATTTTGCCACTCGCACTGAAAAATTCCCCCACCGTCGATACGGAAATTCAATAGGCTGATAATCAGCGAAGAATTAGAGTAATAAAAATTATTTTGAGGTAAATTAAAATTTTTCGTGGTGAAATTGTGGGGAATTGTGGGGAAATAAGTAATTTTGCCGTACACTATCCTCCGGCTAATGGCCCGTAAGCCCAAAAATGAGGTTCGCAAACGGGCATAAAACTCCATTAAACCAAGAGAAAACGCACCATACAACTTAGAAAGCAAGACCGGATTGCACGGCAAAGCAGCTTGTCCGCCAATTGCCGCAACCGGATAGCAAAAGAGAGAATACTAAATGCAACTAATAGGAACAATAGAAGCCAAAGTGGACCAGAAGGGGCGCGTGTTCATGCCCGCCTCGTTTAGGAAAGTGCTCGCCCAGACGCTCAACGGCGAAGGGGCGAATGATGGCGATTTGCGATTAGTGATGCGCAAGGATGTGTTTGAGCGTTGCCTTGTGTTGTACCCCGAGAGGGTGTGGAACGAGAGGTTGGAGCAGTTGCGCAGGCGGTTGAGCGTATGGCGCCGCCGCGACCAAGAGATGCTTCGCTCATATTTAAGTGATGCCGAGTGGCTTACGCTGGATAGCAACGGTAGATTCCTTATTCCCAAGCGCTACCTGTCGATGGCAGACATCAAATGCGATGTAACATTCGTGGGCATGAACGATACCGTGGAGGTATGGGGCACCGCCGCATTCCACAACATGCAAGAGCGCGTGGACATCGTCGATGGCATTGAGGAAGCCATGGGCTTTCCGCCCTCAGACAGAAACAATTATGCAGGCTCCTCGGTGCTTTTCTAATGAGTCGCCGAACGCATATATCCAGCTGCTAACCACACATAAATTCCCAAAAAGATGGACACAGCATACCATATCCCCGTTTTGAAAGACGAGTGTATTGACGCACTCCGTATTAATAAAGGCGGAGTATGGGTGGATGTAACATTTGGCGGGGGCGGTCATAGCCGAGCTATATTAAAGAAGATGGATGGCGATGCCCGTCTGTTCGCTTTCGACCAAGACGCCGACGCACTGCTCAACGCACCGGCGGATGAGCGCCTCACTCTCATTCACAGTAATTTCCGGTTTCTCAAAAACTGGCTCCAATACTACGGAGTGGAGGCTGTGGACGGATTAATGGCCGACCTCGGCGTCTCTTCGCATCATTTCGATGACGCCAACAGGGGGTTCTCTTTCCGCGAAGACGGCCCTTTGGATATGCGCATGAATAAAGAAGCGCGCCTGTCGGCGGCAGATGTGGTGAACACATACGCGGAGGAGCGCCTATCGGCCATCCTGCTTACCTACGGCGAACTGCGCGACCATAAGCGCATTGCCAACGCTATCGTTAAGGCGCGCAACCAACACCCGCTCACCACTATCGCCCACCTGATGGAGGCTCTGCGCCCACTGTTGCGGCCGGATAGGAACAAAAAGGATTTGGCCCGCATCTTTCAGGCACTAAGGATAGAGGTGAACGCCGAAATGCAGGCGCTGGAGCAGATGCTTATGCAGGCCGTGGCGATGCTCCGTCCCAAGGGGAGGCTGGTGGTGCTTACCTACCACTCTCTGGAAGACCGTATGGTGAAGAATATCATCCGTGCGGGCAATATCCGCGGCGAGGTGGAGCAGGATTTCTATGGCAACAGGCTCGCGCCGCTTAAGGCCGTAAACAACCGCGTCATCACGCCCTCCGCCCAAGAGCAGGAGGCCAACCCCCGCTCACGAAGCGCCAAGCTCCGCATCGCAGAGAAGAAAGATTCTCAATAATACATACATACTAAAATGAGCAACAGCAAACAGATAGACCAACTGGTGGCACGCGCACAATCAGATGAGCAAATGCCGCCTATGAACAACAACTCCCAATCCGAGGAGGAGCTCCTGCCCCTCCTGATGCCGGAAGAAACAGAGCAAGACTCTTCCGCACAAAACAACCGCAAACACCACCGCCGCGAGGAAGACGATGACGAATACCTCGATGGCAAATCCGCCCGCAGGAAGTTGATAGACTCCCTCACCGATGACGAGGGCGAAAAGACCTCCATCTCCCTGTCCTATGTGCTCAGGGGCGATATTCTCACCGGCAAATGGTTTCGCCGCCAGGTTTGGTGGATAGCAATGGTGATAATAATGGCCTTTCTCTATGTGAGCAATCGCTATTGCGCCCAGAAGCAGCAAATCCTGAACGAGCAACTGCGTAGCGAACTAAAAGAAACCCACTACGACGCCATGGCCCGCTCCTCGCAACTGATGAGAAATTGCCGCCGCTCCAATATCATGGAGCGCCTCACCGCCACCGGTAGCACCCTTACCACGCCCGAGAGTAGGCCCGCCGTAATTCCCGCCAACTGACGCTAAACATTTTCTCGTAGGCGCAAGACCATAACTCACTGGCGCAAGTGGTTTTCATTTTGGCGCGAGTAAAAATGGTATAGGCGCAAGATTATAACTCACTGGCGCACACAAACAGCTTTTCTTCAGCACAATGCCATCTTCCCCACCTCCATACAAATCCTCTATCCGCAATTATATGGTTGTGGCCACGCTTTTCGCGATTGCCTTCTTGGCGATTGCGTTTAAGGCGGGGTATATCATGTTTGGCGAGCGGGAGAAATGGGAAGAGATTGCCCAAAAATGCGTTATCGACAGTGTTACACTGAATGTGAGCCGCGGAGATATTGTGGCTGCCGACGGGCAATTGTTGGCTACCTACGTGCCGGAATACAAGCTCTACCTCGATTATAATATCTACGAGAAAGATTCCGCCAAATACGCCAAACTATTGGCCAAGAAAGACACCCTGTTCTTCGCCAAACTGGACAGCATGAGTCAAGGGCTGGCCCGATTGCTGCCGGATAAGAGTGAAAAATGGTTTCGCAACCGATTGCTGGAGGGATATAAGCGCCGCTCCCGCCATTGGCTCATCTATCCCAAACGTATCTCCTACCTCGATTTTAAGGAGGTGAAGAAATTGCCGTATTTCAACGCGTCCAAATACCTTTCCGGCTTCCGAGGCGAGGAATTCAACAAGATAGACAAGCCCTTCGGCTCATTGGCCGCGCGAACATTGGGCGATGTGAGCGGCAGTACGGGCAGGGGCATCTCAGGATTGCAATTAAAATTTGATTCCCTGTTGGCCGGAAAGCCCGGACTGGGCCATAAGGTGAAAACGATGAACAGATACATCACCGTGGTGGACCGTATGCCCGTGGAGGGCGCCGATGTCCATACCACCCTCGATGTAAACATGCAGGATTTCTGCGAAAACGCACTGGTATCCAAGTTGAAAGAGATAGACGGCATGTATGGCGTGGCCATGCTGATGGAAGTGAAGACCGGCGACATCAAAGCCATCACCAATATGGTGCGCGGCAGCGATGGCGAATACCACGACATACAGAATCTGGCCGTAAGCCAATTGATGCAGCCCGGCTCTGTGTTTAAGACGGTGTCTATCACGGCCGCGATGGAGAGCGGCAAGGTGAAGATCACCGATAGGGTGGATTGCTCCAGCGGATCGGTAACCGTGGGCGGCCATACCATACGCGATGCCTCATCGCGCTCCAGAAAGGTCATCAGTGTGCCGGAGGTGCTGGGCTATTCTTCAAACGTGGGCGTCATCAAGCTCATCACCGATGCCTTTGGTCAGAATAGGCAGACGGAGCAGGAATTTTGCGACGATATTCTGAAACTGGGCATCGCCGAAGACCTCCAGCTCGACCTCCCCGGTTATCAGCGCGCCCGCATTCCCAGTCCCAGAAGCATGGGAGAATACTGGTCTGCCTCATCTATGGCCTCGATGAGCATCGGCTACAGCACTATGGTGCCGCCAATCTCACTGTTGGCCTTTTATAACGGATTGGCCAACGGTGGAAGAATGATGCGTCCGCGCATAGTCACTCATGTCACGCGCAATGGCGAGGTGATAATGGACATCCCCCCGCGCGCCATCAAGGAAAGGATGTGCTCGCCCTCCACGGTGAAGGATATTACCAAGTGTTTGAGGTGGGTGGTGAGCGATGGACTGGGCGGCAAGGCCGGTTCGCAATATTTCTCCGTGGCCGGCAAGACGGGCACGGCGCGCGTGCAAGAACGCGACCACTACGGCGAATATCTCATCACCTTTGTGGGCTTTTTCCCCGTGGAAAATCCCCAATATACGTGCATTGTCTGCATGAGAAAGAAAGGTATCGGGTCGGGCGGCGGAATGTGCGGCCCTGTGTTCAAGGAGATTGCCGAATACGCCATGGCCCAGGGCAAACAGACCACCATCCGCGACAATGTGGACAGCCTGCACGCCATTCCTCCCGTGCTGGATTTCACCAACCTGCTTTATGCCAACCGCGCACTGAGCGATTTGAATTATATCATCCCTGGCAATCAGGCCATAAAGCCGTCGCATCGCTATACCTACGGTAGTATTGATGTCAAAAACCGCCATGTGAGCAATAAAGTGATGAAGGAACACGTGGATCGCGTGCCCAACCTCACTGGCATGGGCCCCCGCGACGCCCTCTACATGCTGGAAAAAATGCACCTGCGCGTTTCTTTGCAAGGCGTGGGCAAGATTGTGGGGCAGAGCCTGCCACCAAACCATGTGGTGAAGCCAGGGGAGAAAATTGTGCTTACGCTGGGCACGCGCGAGGGAAAGAAAAAGGATTTGCCCCAAACCAAGCCCGACAGCATTGGGGCCAAACCTGCGGCACATCACGGTGGAGATTCGCTGCCCCACGCTCAAAGTAACGATTCCAACAAGCAGCAGGCCGCGCGTCAATAACAGTAGGCCGCGCACCAATAGATAATTATCTAAACCATACACAAATATCCAAATACAAACAAGATACCATCTGTTTATGGCAGGACAAATTCCCCATATCAGACAATAAAACTCCATAACGCGTATGAAACTTGAAGATTTGCTGGCAAAAGTGAAGCCCGTCAGAGTAGTGGGCTCAACGAACATCGAAGTTACGGGAGTAAACATCGATTCCAGAAAAGTGAAGGCCGGTGATATGTTTATAGCCATCAGCGGTACTCAAACCGACGGGCATCAGTATATCCCGAAGGCCGTGGAACAGGGCGCGGTGGCGGTGGCGTGCCAACACATGCCGGAACAGCTGGCCGAAGGCGTTAGTTATATCCTCCTTTTGGACACAGAGGACGCTGTGGGCAAGATTGCCACACAATTCTATGGCGACCCCACGAAGAAACTGAAGTTGGTGGGCGTTACGGGCACCAACGGTAAGACCACTATCGCCACTTTGCTGTATGAGATGTTCAGAAAGATGGGACACAAGTGTGGATTGTGCTCCACTGTGTGCAATTACATAGAAGAGACGCCCTATCCCGCCACCCAGACCACCCCAGACCCGATTACCCTCAATGCCCTGCTGGGCAAAATGGTGGAAGAAGGGTGCGAGTACGCCTTTATGGAGTGTTCCTCCCACGCCATCCACCAAAAGCGCATCGGCGGCCTCACATTCGCGGGCGGTATCTTCACAAACCTTACGCGCGACCACTTAGACTACCACAAAACATTCCTCAACTACCGCAACGCCAAGAAAGCCTTCTTTGATGCCCTGCCTGCTTCGGCCTTTGCCATCACAAATATCGACGACAAAAACGGCCTCATCATGGTGCAAAACACCCAGGCCCAGATAAAGACCTATTCCCAAACACGCATGGCCGATTTCCACGCCAAGATTTTGGAAATGGACTTCGATGGTATGCTTTTGGAAATCAATGGGCGCGAAGTGCACGTGAGATTGGTAGGCAAATTCAATGTATCTAATCTGCTGGCCATCTATGGAGCCGCCATTATGCTGGGCAAAGAACCGATGGAGGTCTTGACCGTGATGAGCGGGCTCACCTCCGTGTCCGGCCGCTTCGAGACTATCCGCTCCCTCGAGGGCGTAACGGCTATAGTGGACTATGCCCACACGCCCGATGCCTTGGAGAATGTCTTGGAGGCCATACACGAGGTACTTCAAAACAGGGGCAAAATCATCACCGTTTGCGGTGCCGGCGGCAACCGCGACCACGGCAAGCGCCCGCAGATGGCTGCCATAGCTGCCAAGTTGAGCGACCGTCTTATCATCACGAGCGACAATCCGCGCTTTGAAGAACCGCAAGCTATCATCGATGATATGCTGGCGGGCCTCACCGAAGAAGACAAGCCCCACACTCTTAGTATAGTAGACCGCCACGAGGCCATAAAGACTGCCGTCATGCTGGCTCAAAAGGGCGATGTCATTCTCATTGCCGGCAAGGGGCACGAGACCTATCAGGACGTGAAAGGTGTGAAACACCATTTCGATGACAAGGAAGAGGTGATCAAAGCCTTTGGTCTATAAGAATCAGTCATTTAGTCTGCGAAAAAACGATTGTCCGCCTGCAAAAAGCAGTTGCTCGCCTGCAAAAAGCAGTTCTTTGGCTGTAAGAAACAGTTGTTCGCCAGCCCCCAAAAACAAATTTTCCCCCTCATAAGAAGAAAATAATCCCTCCAAACATCACTACCCCCAGCCTATGCTATACTATCTCTTTCGTTTTCTTGAAAAATTCGGCATCCCTGGAGCGGGCATGTGGAGTTATATCTCTTTCCGCTCGCTATTGGCATTTATTCTGGCCCTGTTTATCTCGGCATGGTTTGGTCAGCATTTCATCAAATGGATGAGAAGGCATCATATCTCCGAGACTCAGCGCGACAAGAAGATCGACCCCTACGGAGTGAAGAAGCAGGGGGTCCCCTCGATGGGAGGATTGATAATTATCGTGGCTATATTGGTGCCGGTGATATTGCTGGGCAGGCTCCGCAATATCTATCTCCTCCTTATGATTGTTACCACAATATGGCTCGGCGCCCTCGGATTTATGGACGACTACATAAAAATCTTCCGAAAGAATAAGGAGGGCATGAAAGGCAAGTTTAAGATTGTGGGTCAGGTGGGCATCGGATTTATCGTGGGATTGACGCTCTATCTCAGCCCAGATGCCGTAATCCGCCAGAATGTGGAAATAGAGCACGACGGGCGCATCACGCAAGTGGTGCACAAGAGCGAACCGGTGAAGTCGCCCCAGACCACAATCCCTTTCTTTAAGAACAACAACCTGTCTTATACGGCGCTGATGTCGTGGTTGGGCGATGATTGGAAGGAAGCCGGCGGTTGGGTACTGTTTGTTTTGATTACTATTCTGGTGGTAACGGCGGTGAGCAACGGCTGTAATCTCAACGACGGCATGGACGGTATGGCGGCCGGCAACTCGGCCATCATCGGAGTGGTATTAGGAATATTGGCGTATGTATCCAGCCATATAGAATACGCGGGGTATCTGAATATAATGTATGTGCCGGGCTCGGAGGAGCTGGTGGTATTCAGTTGCGCCTTTGTGGGAGCACTGATAGGCTTCTTGTGGTATAATGCCTACCCAGCCCAGATTTTCATGGGCGACACGGGCAGCCTCTGCATCGGGGGAATTATCGGCGTGCTGGCCGTGATAATCCATAAGGAATTGTTACTGCCAATTCTTTGCGGCGTCTTCTTGGTGGAGAGCTTGAGTGTAATTCTTCAAGTGGAGTATTTCAAATTGGGCAAGAGGCGCGGGCGCAAACAAAGGATGTTTAAGCGCACGCCTATCCACGATAATTTCCGCGTACTGCCAGATCAGATAGACCCCGAGTGTAAATATCTTTTTGCCCACTGGCCGCGCCACGCATTCCACGAGGCCAAAATCACTGTGCGCTTTTGGATTATCACTATTCTGCTGGCCGCCACCACTATCATCACTCTGAAAATTAGATAATACCATAAACACAACTATGAAACGACTCGTAATATTGGGCGGCGGCGAAAGCGGCGTGGGCACAGCCATCTTAGCGCAATCCAAAGGGCTGGAAGTGTTCCTTTCCGACAGTGGTGCCATTTCGCCCCACTATAAAGAAATGCTGGATGCACACAAAATCGCTTGGGAAGACGGGGGGCACACTCCCGAGCGCATCCTTCAGGCCGATGAGGTGATGAAAAGCCCTGGCATCCCCGATGAAGCCCCAATCGTGCAGGCTATAATAAATAAAGGTATCCCTGTGGTTAGCGAAATCGAGTTTGCCGCTCGCTATACCACGGCCAAGATGATTTGCATCACGGGCTCCAACGGCAAGACCACCACCACAACGCTAATTCATTACATACTGAAACGCGCAGGATTGAAGGTAGGATTGGCCGGCAACATCGGGCGCAGTCTGGCTCTGCAGATATTGGAGGGAAAGCAGGACTACTACGTGATAGAGCTATCCAGTTTCCAATTAGACAACATGTATGATTTCCGCGCCAACATTGCGGTATTGATGAACATCACGCCCGACCACCTCGACCGCTACCAATTCCAATTTCAGCACTACATAGATTCCAAGATGCGCATCATCCAGAATCAAACACCCACCGACACCTTTATCTATTGGGCCCAAGACGAGCATATCCCCGCTGAATTAGAGCGGCGCAAGACTGAGACGGCGCCGGCTCCCACGCCTTCATCGCGCCCTGCCCGCGAGGGGCATCCCTCTCTGTTGCCTTTCCGCGATGAGGACTTCCAGCGCTGGCATCTCTCCTTCTCGCAGATTGGCGACCACAACAAGCGCAACGCCATGGCCGCCTATCTCGCAGCCAAAACCGTGGGCGTGGACGATGCTCTCATTCGCCAATGCCTGCAGGATTTCCCCGGCGTGGAGCATAGGCTGGAAAAAGTGGCCGTAAAGGACGGTATCACATATATCAACGATTCCAAAGCCACCAATGTGGACGCCTGTCTGGTGGCGCTCAAGGCTGTGGAAAAACCTATAGTCCTCATCGTGGGCGGCAAGGACAAGGGCAACGATTATTCCGTGCTTTTCCCATTGATAAAAGAAAAATGCCGCGCCTTGGTCTATCTGGGCGCCGACAATGCCAAGCTCCACCGCAGTTTCGATGCCCTCGCTCTGCCGGTGGAAGACACCCACTCCATGAAAGACTGCGTCAGCGCCTGCCATAGGCTGGCCCAAAAGGGCGACACCGTCCTGCTGAGCCCTTGCTGCGCCAGTTTCGACCTCTTTCACAACATGGAAGACCGCGGCGAACAGTTTAAGCAATGTGTCCGCGATCTCCCCACCACATAGAAACATCTAAAAACTTTATATCAACTCCATGACAATTCCCAACGACAAACTGGCTCTTAAAAAGATTTTCTCCCTCCGCGGCGACCCAGTGCTTTGGACAGTTTATTTCCTCCTCATTGCCGTATCGCTGATAGAAGTGTATAGCGCCACCAGTACGCTCACATTCAAGAACGGTAGTATCATTCGCCCCATCATCGGCCACGGCACAAACCTGCTCATAGGTTTCTGTTGCGCGTGGATAATGCACATTCTGCCCTGCCGGTATTTCAAATTGGGCGGAATAGTGGTGTGGTTTGTCTCTGTACTTTTATTGGCGGCGATGCCTTTTATCGGCACTAAGATCAACGACGGCGCTCGCTGGATAGATATTTTGGGTATAAGGTTTCAGCCATCGGAATTTGCCAAAGGATCACTGGTGATTGTGGTGGCATACATACTTGCAGGCATTCAAACCTCCAAGGGGGCGGACCGCCACGCTTTCCGCTTCATAATGATAGCGACGCTAATCACGTGCGGTCTGATTTTTACGGAGAATTTCTCCACGGCCGGCATCTTATTTTTCGTAATTTTCTTACTCATGTTTGTGGGGCGCGTTCCGCTCCGCCAATTAGGTAAGTTGTTGGCCGTTATAATCCTTGTGGGAGTGGGGGCTGTGGTAGCAATCTCCACAATGCCCATAGAGAAAATTGAAAAGACAGTGCCAGCCCTCCACCGTTTGGATAATTTCCAGCAGCGTCTCAATCGGTTTACAAACAAAAACGACACGGCGGCCTTTGATATAGACAAAGAGCCGCAGGTGGGCCACGCAAATATTGCCATTGCCAAGAGTCATATTTTCGGATGCGGGCCTGGCAATTCCCGTGAGCGCGATTTTTTGCCGCAGGCGTATTCTGATTTCATCTTTGCCATCATCATTGAGGAATTAGGCTTGGCAGGCGGCGCAGGTGTGGCGTTTCTATACGTAGTGATACTGTTTAGGGCGTGCCGGATAGCCAGCCGATGCGAACGAGCGTTCCCTGCTTTTCTGGTAATGGGCTTGGCATTACTGATTGTGGTGCAGGCGGCAGTGAATATGATGGTGGCCGTAGGATTATTGCCGGTAACGGGTCAGCCTCTGCCTCTAATCTCGCGCGGCGGCAGTTCAATCATGGTTACTTCTATGTATATTGGCATGATGATTAGCGTAAGCCGCACCGCTAAAAAGCGCGATGTAGCTCCCGAGGCTGTTACTTCCACCGCTATCACCACAGACACTGCGCCCGCCGCAGAAAGCGACAATGCAGACGAAGAGCCTAACACTGCAGACGCCCCCAAACTTAACGATGACGTCGTCAATGAACCAGACGCCAACCAATCCACCGCTACCGACTAAATCTTATAATAAAGAAATGAAAAAGATTCTCTTATTCTTGGCCGTTATTGCGGCTCTCTCGGCCTCTGCCAAAAAGCCTAAAGGCACGAAAGTGGAAATGTTCACCACCAAAGGCAAGATTGTGCTCTGCCTCTATGATGACACGCCCCTTCATCGCGACAACTTCATCAAACTGGCCAACGAGGGCTTCTACGACGGACTTCTTTTCCACCGCGTGATTAAGGATTTCATGATTCAGGGCGGCGATCCTAACTCGCGAGATGCTGCCGCGGGCGTACCTCTCGGCAACGGAGGGTCCGGATATGAGATTCCTGCCGAAATACTTTATCCTACCCACTTCCACAAGCAGGGCGCGTTGGCTGCAGCTCGCACCGGCGACGAAGTAAACCCAGAAAGGAAATCCTCCGGCAGTCAATTCTATATAGCCTGGGGCAAGACCTACACCGATGCAGAGCTCGATAAATTGGACGCCTATCTCAAGCGCACCTCTAATGGTGCCATCTCGCTCACGCCCGAAATACGCAAGTATTATCGCACCTACGGAGGCACGCCCCACCTCGATGGCTCCTACACTGTCTTCGGCGAAGTGGTGAAAGGTCTGAATGTGGTAAACAGCATTCAGAATGTGAAGACCGGCCAGTACGACCGCCCCATTGAGGATGTCAAGATTATAAAGGTAGTGGTAAAGAAATAGGGCTACAAAAAAACTTGTCGCATTATTTTTTCCACGCATTATTGATGCGTGCATGACAGAACTGGTAGGGGCGGGCTTTATACCCGCCCGCGAATTGACAACGCGATTAATAACAAGAAATACAAATGCCTGTCGCATTATTTCGCGGGCGGGTGTAAAGCACCCCACATTTTTGTACCTCAAATTTTCGTTCTCCGCAAACCGCGCCCCGTCACTCTTAAATAAAACCTTTTTTACCCGCGAAGATTTCTCATTAGCTCTGGAAAGGCGTAGGGCTTCCATTCTCCAATGTTTATCACCTCAAAGGCCATTGTGCTCAACCGTGTCCGTCTCAACGACCAACGTTTTCTGGCCACCCTCTACACCGAGGCCATGGGCAGCGTAACGTTTGCCGTAAGGATTCCCAAGACCCGCAAAGCCCAGATAAAACCTGTACTATTCCAGTCGCTCAACCAGCTCACCATCGAATGGGACCACCGTGGCCAAAGCGAGATACAGCGGTTGAGGTCGGTGAGCATTCTTTCGCCTTATTCCACTCTCACCACCACGCCAGCCAAAGCCGCGATAGCCACATTTCTTTCAGAGATGCTCACCCACGCCCTGCGGCCCGAGCACGAGGGCACTCTCTTCCCATTCCTCCACACTTCTTTGTTGTTATTGGATCAAAAACAGTCCAATTACGCCAATTTCCACATTGTTTTTCTTTCCCTGTTGGCGCGCCATCTTGGTTTTCCGCCCAATATAGAGGGCGCCGACTCCTGTGAGGTGTTTGATTTGCTGAACGGCGAGTTCCTGTCCTCACCTCCCACTCATTCCTATTGGATTGAGGGCGCGGAAGCCCGTTTTATTCCCACACTTTTGCGGTTAAACTACGCAAATATGCACCGGCTCCACCTTTCGCGCACGCAGCGCCAGCGCATCCTCCATCTCATAGTGGATTATTACCGTCTCCACATTCCTTCCTTCCCTGAAATTCGTTCTCTTTCTATCCTTGCCGAGATTTTCGCGTCTTAGTACGCTCTTTCCCCCTTACAACAGAAGATTTTCGCGTTTTGAAAATCACATCTGCCTCCACGTTTATTTGTTTCTTATCGATTTTCTTTTGAGCAAGATAAGGTCGCGATACATGAGCCTTGTCTCAAGTTTCTCCGTATCATCTGCATCCAAGCTGCGATAGTCTCGCTCTTGCTGTTCAGTACTGAAAAATAACTTCAAACCATTACGCTCATAAAATTCAATAAGCCCCTGTTCGTTGTAAGCATCAACAATAAGATGGCGGCAACCCGACTTATTGTTATCACTTGAGAACCACTGTGCAACAAAGTCTATGATTTGAGGACCAAGGTGGGCATGCTGATAGCGCAAATCTACACCTAATCTGCCAAGCAATACCGCGGGGTAATTGATTGAGCCTTTAGACTGGTGGATTTCATAGCTTATTTTTTTCTTGCGCGCATTAGGAAGTCTCTTAGTAAAGACACTTGCATTAGCAACGGTAAAAGCGGCAACTATATTGCTTGGAGCCTCCTCCCGCACAAATATATACGTCTTACCAAACAGTTCGTCTTGATAATCGGAAGCATCGTTCAAAAAGAAATCGTTGATGTCCTCCCTTCCGCAATCAAAGTCGGAGAAATCTGTCTCACCCGGTACGAGAGGTAAAAGCAAAAGATCATTCAGCGTCATTTCCCTTCATCTTATTTAGGAAACGGCGCGAACGCTCTACAATATTCATGCACTTTGCTTGAGCATCAGCATCGTACTTAGAGCCAGCAAGATTCTTCGCATTATATTCCGCCTCCTTAACAAAGCGGTCTGCTACTTCACCTGTGAGCACAGGCACATTACTTATTGCTAAAGCCATAAAATTATCCTCTTCGGTTTCTGTTATGCAAAGTTACCACATAAAATCTGAAGTTCCAAGAAATGACAAAAAGAAATAAAACTAAAGAAGTTGTTGCGGAATAGCACATTAGCGTTTAGAAAAACCAAATTGGGTAAGTGTAAGTTTTACCAAGAACCATCATCGCAAATTGTCGGCAGAGAAAAGTCCAAAAGGTGGCGCCATTAATTCCGAGAAAAGTTGGGATTTAATCATGAAAATCCGCGTAAAAGTCAATTTTTTCCCTCCTGCGGCGAAAAAAGTGCGCGTTAGTTTGCGTTCACAGTGCTGTAACAATAAGTTAACAGTACT
>CAZQVW010000046.1:0-13682 GCA_964596865.1 uncultured Bacteroidaceae bacterium | reverse complement strand
GAGTAAGATGGGCGGCAGACACATTTCGGGAGGCAGCACAAGCATTTCGGGAGGTGGCACGAGCATTTCGGGCAACGGAAATTTCGCGGTGTCGGCGTTCGGTTGTATCTTTGCAATATGAATTATTAACACTCATAACATTTTCATATTATGCTAAAATTTCATAGAGTACTGCTCAAACTGAGCGGCGAAAGTTTGCAGGGCAATCAGGGCTACGGCATCGACCCGCAGCGCCTCCACGATTACGCCCTCCAAATCAAGGAAGCCCATCAAATGGGCGTGGAAATCGGCATCGTCATCGGCGGCGGCAATATCTTTCGCGGCCTAAGCGGAGCCACCAAGGGATTCGACCGCGTCAAGGGCGACCAAATGGGCATGTGCGCCACAGTAATCAATTCACTGGCCCTTAGTTCGGCATTGGAGGCCGAGGGCGTGAAGAGCAAGGTGCTCACCGCCATCAGAATGGAGCCTATTGGCGAATTTTACTCCAAGCAAAAGGCCGTGGACGCCCTCAAAGACGGATATATCACCATCTTTTCCGCCGGCACCGGCAACCCCTACTTCACCACCGACACCGGCGCCTCGCTACGCGGCATAGAGATTGAGGCCGACGCCTTATTAAAGGGCACGCGCGTGGACGGCATCTACACCGCCGACCCCGAGAAAGACCCCACCGCCACAAAATTCCACGACATCTCCTTCGACGAGATATATAATCGCAACCTCCGCGTGATGGACCTCACCGCCACCACCATGTGTAAGGAGAACCACCTGCCCATCTACGTCTTTGACATGGACACCGTGGGCAACCTCCAAAAAGTGCTCAACGGCGAGGACATCGGCACGCTGGTGCATAATTAAGAAGAGGGTGATAAATAGTAAGAAGAGAATGGGATAGATGGGATGAATGGGGGTTATGGGACGGATAATCCCTGAAGTTTACTCCTCTCTCACAAAACCCATAAAACCCAACCACCCCATAAAACCCATTACTCACACCCCATTTTACCCAATCTCCCCATTAACCCCATTAATTCCTTTCCTACCAAAATTAATCACAATAATGAAAAAAGCTATATCTCTGTTGCTGGCAATAATGATTTGTTCAGCAACCCTCTATGCACAAGAGAAAAGGGCCGACCGCAACAATTCAATTCGCGAACAGGCCGCAAAGAATGTTATCAACCGATTTTTGGGCAACAACGGTGGCGGCGCCGACAGTATCCGCCTCAGTCTCAATCTCAAGAAGCTCAACGGTCGCGACCAATACACCATCGGTGTGGGCGCAGATGGTATTTTGGAAATACAAGCCTCGTCGCCTGTGGCTGCGTGCCGTGCTTTCTACAGTTACGCCCGCAATCACACATACGGCTCGATGCAATGGAGCGGCAAGCGCGTAGATTTCCCCAACAAACTGCAGCCCGAAACACCCGTGACCATCGTCTCGCCCTATCAACACCACTATTATTATAATGTAGTAACCTATGGCTACACCCTGCCCTACTGGGATTGGAAACGCTGGGAGCAGGAAATCGATTGGATGGCGCTCCATGGTTTTGATATGCCGTTGGCGCTGGTGGCAAACGAGGCAATATCCTACCGAGTGTGGAAGAAGCTGGGACTTTCCGACGAAGACATCATGAATTACTTTGTAGGGCCCGCTCATCTGCCGTGGATGCGAATGGGCAACATCAGTGGCGTGGATTCCCCCATGCCCTCCACATGGCTGGACGACCAGATTCGCCTGCAACACCGCATTCTCACTCGAATGCGCCAGTTGGGCATGAAGCCTATCTGCCCCGGATTTGCAGGATTCATGCCGCCGGAGATAAAGAAAGCCTTTCCGCAAGCCAATGTGGTGAAATCCGAATGGGCCGGCTTCCACAACTGGATGCTCATGGCCGATGACCCCCTCTTTCCCAAGATAGGCAAGATGTTTATCGAAGAATGGGAAAAGGAATTTGGCAAATGCTATTATTATATCGCCGATTCGTTTAACGAAATGTCTATCCCCTTTCCGCCCAAGGGCACCAAGGAGCGCTATGACAAGTTGGCCGAATATGGCAGCCGCGTATTCGAGGGTATCCACAGCGCCAACGCCGATGCCACGTGGGTGATGCAAGGCTGGATGCTGGGATTCACACGCAGTATCTGGGATTATCCCTCTTATTCCGCCCTGATGAAGAAAGTGCCCAACAATCGTGTCCTCATCCTTGACATGGCCGAGGATTACAACTACCTGTTTTGGAAAAACGGCAGCAACTGGGATCACTTCCGCGGCTTCGATGGAAAGCAGTGGGTCTATTCCACCATCCCCAACATGGGCGGCAAGACGGGCATGACCGGTAATCTTGAATTCTACGCCAACGGCGGTAGGCTCGATGCCCAAAAATCGCCCAACCGCGGCAATCTCGTGGGCTACGGCACGGCGCCCGAAGGCACAGAGAACAACGAGGTAATCTACGAGCTCATTGCCGATGCGGGGTGGACCGCCGACAGTATCAACCTCGCCCAATGGCTGGAAAATTACACCCGTTCACGCTACGGCAAGACCGCTCCCGAGCTCACAAACTACTGGCAGGAGATTTGCAAGTCGGTCTATGGCAATTTCACCGACCACCCGCGATTTGTTTGGCAATTAAGGCCAGGGCGCGCGCCCAAGGGCACATATCAGATTGACTCGCTATTTTTCGATGCCATAGAGAATTTCGCCGCTGCCGCCCCCAAGATGAAGGACTCGCCCCTTTATCTCACCGACCTCACCGAATTGGCCGCTCAGTATGCGGGCGGAAAGATGGAGGTGCTGATGCAGCAGGTAATAAACAACGCGATGTGGGAAGACCCCAAGTCGCCCGAAGCCAATAACAGCGGTGCCAGCAATGCTACCGGCCGATTGGATTCCACTGCCGCCCTATTTAATAAGATTGCCCTCGGCGCCGACCAGATTCTGGCCTCCCACCCCATCTACACCCTGCAAAGATGGATTGATTTCGCCCGCCACCACGCCAATTCGCCCGCCGAAGCCGAATACTACGAGAAAAACGCCAAGCGCATCGTAAGCATCTGGGGCCCTCCCGTAAACGATTATTCCGCCCGTATTTGGTCGGGCCTTATTCGCGATTATTACCTGCCCCGTTGCAACATGTATTTCCAGAGCCTGCGCGACGGCAAGAGTGTGGATTACCCCGCGTGGGAACAAGCGTGGGTGGAGAAATCCAAAGGCCTCTCGCCCGTAGAGAAACCCACAGACCAGCTCTCCGCCTGCCTCAACCTCATCGCCCTGGCCAAGCCCGTGGGATGGAAGCCGCAGGGAGTTACTGAAGAACACACCGCCGGCAACTGGACTCCCAACATGCTCCGCAACGAATGGACGGATGTGGAATGGACACTGCCCGTGAGCGCACTGAAAGGACTGCGCGGCATCTGCTTCAAATGGGTGCGCGGCGGTCAGAAGCTGGAGATAAACAAGATTGTTCTGGAGGTGGACGGCGTGGAAGTGGCCCGCGATGAGCATTTCGGCGAGACGGGCCTTAAGAATATCAACAATATCTATCGCCTCAACCTGCCACAAGACCTTGGGGGCAACAACGGTGTAACCCTGCGCGCCACCGTACGCTCCACCGCGGATTGTGAATCCTATGGTCAGGTGATTTTGATAAGCAAATAGGGGAAAAGCGAATCCGCTATTTAGAGTAACAAAAAATATAGGGGTGAATCAAGCACGATGATGCTGATTCACCCCTATAGTTTATAGTAAACAAAAATTCTTCTCGAGCAAAAATCAATGCACCACGATTTTCTGCTTGTTGATGATATAGATACCCAGTGGCAAGGAGATTTGCTCTGTGCCGGCGGACAGTTTATACAGGCGATAAAGGCGGCCGTCTACTCCGTAGATGGGCAACACACTGTCTTGGCTGGCGCGGAAGGTGAGCTTGTTGCCCTGCTGGCCTACCAATGCCACGGCAGAACCGATACCAGTGAGGTCGCCGGAGACAATCGTGGCCGCAGCGGAGGAGGAGCGCTCGTCCTCGCCCTTATAAGTGGCGAAAGACACATCGCTTAGGCTGATAGATTGGAGCGAGGTGGTGCGGGCTGCAGAGCCCCAGCCCAAAGAGAGAGTGAGATTGGATTTCCCCTGCGGCAAGATGTGGTTGGCGCCGGAATAGATGCTCACGCGGTAACGCTCGATGGATTGGTCGCGATATTCAGAGTTATCCAGCTCGGCCACAGTAACATCGAAATCGGGGATAGACGATGCGAGGTCCAAATTATCCACCGTCATGCCGGCGGGAATCTTCAAATCAAACTGCAGGCCGCTGTATCGCCCTTCGTCCACAAAGATAGAGAGCGGCACAGTGAGACCCGCTTCGCCGTAATCCACATCGCCTGTGGAAATACGCGCACCGGCCTCGGGCAAAGAATAGAAACTTGGACTACGCTGGGAGAGGGGCAGGCGGTTGCGCACATTGATGAGGTCGGCCACGGTGATGATATTATTATGGTCCGTGTCGGCCTGGGTGAAATCAAAGTCTTCGTTGGGCAGACCAAGAATATAATTGAGGATACACACGAGGTCGGCCGTGGTGATGACGCCATCGCCGTTTACATCGCCCACCGTGGGGCGGCGCGAAGTGGTATTGGCATAGCCCTTGGCTCTATAGCCCAGCGAATCTCCCATATAAGCCATCACATATTCGGCTCGCTCTTTCAGCCACTTTTTGGAATTGGCCGTAACAGTGGCGTAATCCGATGCGTCGCCGTGGCTCCATTTGGTATTATCGTGAGTGAAAGAGGGGGCGGCAAACTTATAATAATCATCGCAGAAATCAAGGAGCTCCTGCAGGCAACCATCTTTCATAAAGTTGGCCCATGTGCGGTAATAAATGCGGTCGAAAGCGGCACTGTTGTAGCGCTGAGTCCTGGCCCAGTATTGGCCATTACCGCCGGGGCGCTCCCAATAGTCCACCTTGGAATAATTGCTGAAATAATGGCCGCCACCGCTATAGCCGAAGCCCCAATCGAAATCCCACACGGGGCCATAGATAAACTTGCTGTCAATATCGTTTATATTGGCCTTATAGAGGAAAGTGCTCTTGGGGTGCATGAGCTCGAAGTTGGCCGAAAACTCATCCACAAACAGGAAGCGCGCCATGTAATCAAAGTCCACGTATGAGCCATAGACATCGCCGTTGGCCAGCGCTGCCGTGGCCTCATTAAACGCGTTCTTCACATGCGCCACAGTAAACCTCACACCCGGCTCATCGAAATCCGGCTCCTTGATATTAACGGGCAGATTGAAACTGGCATCACGGAATTTGTGCGCCTCATCATAATAGGAATCCAATTCCAGCATGGTGGCGTAGGTCTCATCGGGGAGATCAATTGAATTGTTGCGGAAACCGATATTCTCCGTCAGATTATACGAGCCGCGGTATTCGCCGTTAAGATACAGCTCAATAGGAATTTCGTGGTTGAAACCCGCGGTCTCCACCATCTGCGCCATCTTCATGGCTATGGCATTGGTGGTCATCGACAGGCGCTGGGCGTTGGCGATAAGGTTCCAATGCTTGCCTTTTTTGAGGCCGAGGACAGCGATGGCAGAATCCAATTTCATGTGATAGGGCGCCTTGCCGGTGGAAGTCCACGAAGTATTGCCGCGCCCCTTGATTTGCATACGCGTCTGGGGCAGGTCGGGGAAGACGCCGGCGCCATCGATGCGCACAGTGCCAGTCCAATAGCGGGATTTAGAGGTGATGCGCGTGCCGTCATCGGTGGTGAGATAGACGGTGGGCACATTATACTGGGAGGTGGAATGGTCGGTGAGGAAATCTGCCCTCACGGTTACCTCTCGGCCCAGCGGCATAACCTTGTAGCGGCCCAAGAGATTGCGCCGCAAGATAGTCTGGCCACGGCGAGCCACAGTGTAGACCACATCGCGGGCAAAGCGCACGCGCGTAACCTTGCTCTGCTGGAGAGAGTCGCCGATAAAGGCCTGAACATCGTTGTCCAATTTGAAAGAGGGGCGTAGCGTTTTGCCAATGCCCATCACGGTGAGCGTAATCAGACTGTCGCCGTCCACCACAGCCTGAGCGTCCTCCATGATGTGGGGATTATATTTGTTGTTGAACTTAAAGGAATTAAACTCGGCAAACCGAGGGTGGACTTCGCTCACGGAGTCCACCTCATAGCGGGCATAGGCGAAGCGGGGCGCACTGTCGCGGGGGAGGACGATGATACTATCGCGCGTCTCACTGATGGAGTCGATATACATACGGGGCACAGCGTCCACCTTGCCGTCGGCGCGATAGACGTAAGCCACGGGACCGATGACAGGCTCCATAGTGGCGGCGGAATCCACAAGGACGCTATCCGGATTATCATCGTCGTCATCGCCCTTGTTGTCGTCATCAACACTATTGCCGCCGGAGCGACCCGTGAGGACATCGAGGTTCTTGGAATTATAGATGCGAAACAGGCCGTTGGCGGCGGTGGGGGTGGCGCCGTTTTCATACGCGCCGAGGGCAAACGAATTGGTGCGCAGATTGAAATAATAGTCGGAGTTTTGCGCGCTCTGGATATAAAAAACGCTGTCGTAGGTGAAGCTCCTATAATAAGCCACATTCCAAATAGAGGCAGTGCCCTCGGCTTGGTCGGAGAGGTGGATATAGCGCCGTATAGGGGAATTGGAGTAATTGTTGTCGAAAGTAACGTATTGCCCTGTGGAGGCATTGATAATATAATAGCGACCCTCGCTTTGCTCCACAAAATACCACCAGCAATCCGCCGCCAGCGTGTCTGTGGTGGTGGCGCACATAGGAGAGTTTACATTGTGGTTGACACCGAGAGCCACACTGCTGCCATCGGCATAGACCGACTCAATTCGGTATTTCATCAACCTATCAAACTGGTAGACATCGGCCCCAGCAGTCAAGGCCACGGCTATCAGCGATAGCAAACAAAATATTAGGCGTTTCATATCGATGTAAGAATTTTGCTACTTATCCTCCAGCCAAGAGCGGATGAGGGCGCGCCTATACTCCGGCGAGGAAACGGGCGCACTGGTGGAAATGAGATTATAGAGGGACGTTACGTCTGAACTGTTTACGGCGCCATCGCCATTTATATCGGCATCTGTCAGGCTCACACCACTGTCTTCGCCCTCGTTGATATAATTATATATGGCCACCACGTCGGTGGAATTGACAAAGCCATCGTGGTTTACATCGCCCACAAGGATGAGGGTGCCCTGATAGGTGAGGTCGTGGGCGGGCATGACATCCATCTGTTCGCCTGTCCATCCGGAGAAGGAATAATGGATACTGTCGCCGGGCTTATAATCAAAGAGCGACAGAGAATCGCCGCAAGCCACGGAATCCACCCTCACCGTTTGGCCGTCCACCACGTAATTGACAGCGTAGACAAGGGCCTGCCATTGGGCATAGACATTGACATTGCTATCAGGCATCAAGGCCGGCACATCGCCCCACCCTTGGAACGAGTAACCGGCGCGGGCAGCGGGGGTATCGATGGTGGGAATGGTGGCACCGGCCTCAAGGCGCACGGAGCGGAAGATCTGGTCGCCGTTCCACCACGTGAGGACAAACGTATCGCCGTCAAAGACAGTGAATGTGCTCACCATTCCGGGCAGGAGGGTCTCCGCGCCATTGGATCGGGAGAAGCGGACATTCTTGGCGATGATGTCGTAATTGCCCGCAGCCAATGCAACGGGGGCGTTCAAAGTGATAGTGAACAGGGTGCCAGAAGTGCCGGTGATGGTAGAGGCGGTGCGCGGGGCATAGCCCACCACTCTTTGCAATCCGGAGGCAGTGGTGGACGTGTTCATCGTGAGGGCGGCAGCGCGCTCACCGGCAGTGAGCGTGGCGGCGTCAAAAGTGAGGCCATCGGAGGCCTGTAAATCTATCTGAAACGCACTATAGGCAGTGGCAGAGGGATTATTGAGCTGAACGGTGAGCTGCCAGTTGCCCGAAGCATCCTGAGCCATATTCATCACGATGCCATCGGTCTGGGCCATCGCTCCCACACAGAGCACGGCAGCGAGGATTAGGACGAGAGTCTTTTTCATTTTTCAATTTGTTTGGATTATGTTGGTTCCAGAAAACAAAGTAAGTATTTGTGTTGGTCATGTAGGGGCGGATCAGCCGCGAAGCGGCGTGTTATCCGCCCTATTGTCCGATAGGGCAAACATATACATATATGCATTATTTCCAACCGTTCCGGTTGTCGGGCGGATAACCGCCACCCCACTCCAAATAAATTTGTCGCGGGAATCCCGGAACACGCCGCTTCGCGGCTGATCCGCCCCTACCGACTTAAACAACGGGCTGTTATCATGCTTACACGCGTTATATCACGACATATTGCGGAGTTTGTTTTTTTTACAGGGCACCAATATTTGGATTATGTTAATGCACCACAATCTTTTGCTTGTTGATAATATAGATGCCCAGCGGCAGGGAGATTTCATCCACGCCCTCATCGAATTGATAAACCCTATACAGGCGCCCGTCTACGCCATAGATGGGCAGGGCGGCGCGGCCGTTGGAGCGGAAGGTGAGCTTATTCCCCTGCTGGCCCACCAGAGCCACGGCACTATTGATACCGGTGGGCTCACCACAGACAAAGGCCACCGACTTGGAGGCGGAGCGCTCGTCTTCGCCCTGAGCAGTGGCAAACAGGACATTGCTCAAGATGGCGGAGCGCACCTCTGTGGAGGGCTGGCTATTGCCCCAGCCCAGCGAGAGCGTGAGCGGCGACAGACCGGTGGGCAACAGGTGGTTGGCACCGGAATAGATGCTCACGCGATAGCGGACGAGGCCATCGGCGGGCGCCTCTATCTCGGCCACGTGGACATCAAAATCGGGGATGGAGGCAGAGAGGTCCAGATTCTCCACCGTCATTCCGGCAGGAATCTTCAAATCAAACTGCACTCCGCTATACTGCCCCTCGTCCACACTTAGCGACAGCGGGATAGACAGCCCCTCGTTGGTATAGGAGGGATTGGCGGCCACGATGGACGCGCCGGCCTCCGGCAAGGAATAGAATCTGCTGCTGCGGGCGGGCTGGGCGGCAATGAGGTTGCGCACGCGGATGAGGTCGGCCACGGTGATGAGATTGTTATTGTCCATGTCAGCCTGGTCGAAATCAAAATCCTCGTTGGGCAGCCCAAGGATATAATTGAGGATGCACACGAGGTCGGCCGTGGTGATGGAACCATCGCCGTTCACATCGCCCTTGAGGATGGCGGTGGTGGAGGCTTGGCCGTAGCCCAAAGCCTCATAGCCCAGCGTATTGGCCAAATAGCCATAGATATAATCGGCGCGCTGTTGGAGCCAGTTTTTGGAGCGGGTGGTGAGGGTGGAATAGGTGCTGGCATCGCCCCCGCCCCAGATTGTATTGTTATGGGTGAGCGAGGGGGCGGCATAGTCGTAATAATCTTGGCAGAAATCCACCAATTCCTGCAGGCTGCCGTCTTCCATAAACTGTTTCCACAGGCGATAGTAGGCGCGGTCGAGCTCGGGGGAGCAATTGCGCAAATCGCTCACCCACCGAGTGGCCTCCATCCTACTGCTGCTGGGCCCTTGCCAAAAGTTTCGCGTGGGGGAGACAGTGAAATACGTACTGGCGTCCTGATAGCCGAATCCCCAGTCGAAATCCCACACCGGACCGAAGATATAACGGCTGTCGGCGTCCATCAAGTTGGGATTATAGAGGAAAGTGCTCTTGGGGTGATGAAATTCAAAGTTCATCGACAGGTCTTCTACAAGCAAATAGCGTGCCAGATAGTCCATATCGAAATATTGGGTCATGTCCTCCTTATTATATAGGGCGGTGATGGCCTTATTGAAATGATTGCTTATCAGGGTCTTGGTGAGATTGGTGGAGGAGGTGTCGGCGAGGTCGGGCTCCTTCACATTCACGGGCAGATAATAATAGTTGGTGTGGAATCGGTCGTCGGCATCATAGTATGTATCCAGCTCCAGCATCACGGCCGAGGTTTCATCGTCCAAATCGATGGAATTATTGCGGAAACCGATATTCTCCGTGAGGTTGTAGGAGCCGCGGTAAGTGCCATTGAGATAGAGCTCCACAGGGATTTCGTGATTAAATCCGGCGGTCTCCACCAGTTGTGCCATCTTCATGGCGATGGCATTGGTGGTGGCGGAGCGCGATTGGGCATTGGCGATGAGATTCCAGTGCTTGCCCTTCTTCAGTCCGAGCACGGGCAGAGAGGTATTAAACTTCATGTGGTAGGGCGCCTTGCCGGTGGTAGTCCACGAGGTATTGCCGCGCCCTTTTATCTGCATATCCGTCATTGGGAGGTCGGGGAAGACGCCGGCGCCATCGATGCGCACCATGCCGCTGAGGTATTCATCCTTAGTTACGATGGGGCTGGAGCCTTGGGTATTGATATATATCGTGGGGACACGGTATTCAGCCGTGGAGTGGTCGGTAAGGAAATCAGCCCTCACCACCACTTCCCTGCCCAGCGGCATGAGGCGGAAATGGCCGATACTGGTGCGGCGCAGGATGGTATAGCCGCGGTGCGCCACGGTGTATTTCACATCGCCCGTGAAGCGGACGCGTGTAACCTTGCTCTCCTGCAGACTGTCGCCAATAAAGGCCTGGACATCATCGTCCAGCTTGAACGACGGGCGCAGCGTTTTGCCGATGCCCTTCACCGTGAGCAGGACACTGTCGCCGCTGACCACACCCTCGGCGTCCTCGATGATGAAGCGGTTAAATTTATTATTAAACTTATACGAATTAAACACCGGCATCACGGGCGCCACCGTGCTGATACTGTCCACCTCATAGCGGGCGTAGGCATAGGAGGGCATCCCCTTAATGGTGTCGGCCGCCGTGTGGAGGATAATGCTGTCGCGGGTCTGGGAGATACTGTCGGTATACATGTGGGGCACACCCACCACCTGGCCGTTGGCCAAATAGACATAATTCACATCGCCCGCGATAGGCTCCAGCTGGATATACCCGTTGCGATCCACCACATCGGGCGTATCATCACCGCCGCCATGGGGGGAATCGCCGAAGCTCACGCCCTCACTGATGAGCAGGTCTCTATGGCGCTTGTCGGCCGAATAGAACACAAACGTAGAGCCGTCGTCTTCCGCAGTCCACCAGCAGACGCCCGTGCCCTCGGCGGAATAGTCGTTGAGGTAATAGTAGCCGTTGCGGGAATAGTATTGCGTATAGCCGAAATTCGAGGTATTATTGAGCGCACAGCTCTCCATCTTTATGGCGTAGCCGGAGAACTCGCCACGATTTTGATAGACAAAGCTCCACAGCTCGTCATCGCTATTAGGGCTGCCCGTCTTTACGCTCACCTCATCGCCGGAGGAGATGTAGGAGCGCACATAATTGCCCGTGTTGGGGTCTCGGGTGTAGGTCATCTGCGGCGACACTGGCATTCCGCCACTGACATAGCCGCCGCCCTCCACCAAGATTTGCACGCCCTTGTCGGCCTCCACGAAATAGAAGCGCTTATTGGGCTGTCGGGGCGATTGCGCCAGGTTGCCGCCCACATTGGGCATCAACCAATTATCCGACCGCCTATTCTTTATATAATAATATACAGGATTGCTCAAATTGGTGGTAACCACAAAGGGCGTGGCCACATTGGTGGAGCACCAGTAGAGGCCGTCGGACGTAACGCCGGCGGTGGCATTGGGGTCATCACCACCGCCGCCCGAACCGCCGCCATTGGTGCCATCAAAGTAAGTGCCGTCCTCCATTATGAAATAGAATCGCTCATTAGCGGTGGGCACGCGCTCGGTGCGGTTAAAGGTGCCGAGGGCGTAACTCTCATCTATGCGCGCGTCAAGGAATTGCTCGTTCAGTACGCAGGCCACATAGAATTGGTTGTCGCTGTATTTTGTAACCGTCCACCGCGAGGAATCGCCCGCCAAAGTGGTGGTAAGCGTAAGATAGCGGCGCACGGGGACAGACGTATTAGCGGCATATCCGGTGCGCACACCATCCCAAGTCATATACTCACCGGTAGAAGCATTCTGAATGGTGTACACGCCACTTGCCACTTCCTTGAAATACCAATAACAATCGGCATTTGTGGCATCGGTGTATGTCCAGCACACAGGTGAATTAACTCCATGACTGCTGCCGGGCGCCACACTGCTCCCTTCCTCCTCCACGCACGACAACCGAAACTTCACACCCCCGTCAATCTTCAGCGACTGCGCAAAGCCCACACCTGCGCCCATACATATCATCACCCACAGAACCAAGAAGAAGAGACGTACTCTCCCATTCTCCTTATTTATGTAAGCAACATTTGCCACCTTATTTATAAAAGAGCCGTTTGTCTCCTTATTTATATAGGCAACATTTGCCACCTTATTTATATAGGGGCAGTTTGTCTCCTTATTAATGTAAGGTGTCCTATTCTCCTTATTAATATAGGATTGATTTGCCGCCTTATTTACATTAGAGGTGTTCGTTTCATTATTATTATACGCGATACATCTTTTCATACTTTAGGTATTGACAAGGATTATTTGCGGGGCCTAATGTCTTGTGCCCGCAATCCACTGATTAGCATACAAAATTGCCGCTTTTTCTCCACATAACCAAACGCCCGTCCACCTTTTGCGCAAATTAACACTTTCGCCGCCCCATTTTCTGAAAACTGGCGACTATGGCAGCGACTACAGCTCGGGGACTACAGCTCGGGGGACTACAGCTCGGGGGATTACAGCTCGGGGGATTACAGCTCGGCCCTCTCGGGCTACTCGGAGTACTCGGGCTACTCCGCCCACTCCGCCTATCCCGCCTATCCCCCTATCCCGCCTATTATTGCCTATCCCTCCTATCCTGCCTATTATTGCCTATCCATTCTCCTTATTTATGTAAGCAACATTTGCCACCTTATTTATAAAAGAGCCGTTTGTCTCCTTATTTATATAGGCAACATTTGCCACCTTATTTATATAGGGGCAGTTTGTCTCCTTATTAATGTAAGGTGTCCTATTCTCCTTATTAATATAGGATTGATTTGCCGCCTTATTTACATTAGAGGTGTTCGTTTCATTATTATTATACGCGATACATCTTTTCATACTTTAGGTATTGACAAGGATTATTTGCGGGGCCTAATGTCTTGTGCCCGCAATCCACTGATTAGCATACAAAATTGCCGCTTTTTCTCCACATAACCAAACGCCCGTCCACCTTTTGCGCAAATTAACACTTTCGCCGCCCCATTTTCTGAAAACTGGCGACTATGGCAGCGACTACAGCTCGGGGACTACAGCTCGGGGGACTACAGCTCGGGGGATTACAGCTCGGGGGATTACAGCTCGGCCCTCTCGGGCTACTCGGAGTACTCGGGCTACTCCGCCCACTCCGCCTATCCCGCCTATCCCCCTATCCCGCCTATTATTGCCTATCCCTCCTATCCTGCCTATTATTGCCTATCCTGCCTATTATCCCCCTGTGGCCGCTGCCCGCCGAGTAGTCCGAGTGCTCCGAGTGGGCCGATATTGCCCTGCCCGCCCAACGGCTTCGCCACGCTGCCTCCACGCGCTGCGTGGCGGATTCGCCATAATGCCTCCACGCGCTGCGTGGCGGGCAAAAAATCCCGAGATAGTTTGCGTTCACAGTGCTGTAACAATAAGTTAACAGTA
>CAZQVW010000045.1:13065-13683 GCA_964596865.1 uncultured Bacteroidaceae bacterium | reverse complement strand
ATATATAATGTGTGTTCGTAATAAAATAGGGTGATTTCTTGGTAAATCTATGCGTGGTTTTTGGTAAAGGGGCGAAGAGAGCGCGTCTCCTCGCCCGCTTTGAGATACTAATTATTATTTTTTTATTTTTTTTCCGTTGATGATATAAATTCCGGAGGGCAGATTGTTGAGATTATTGCCCATCTTTTGACCGTAGAGGTTGTAGATTGTGGTGGAGGCAGGGGCGGTGGAGGCGGCATCGGTGCTCTCAATGCCGGTGGGCTCGTCATTCTCTCCCCAAACCAGGAAAATCTTGGATTCGGCCTTGGATTCGGCCACTGTGAAGTAGGCGCGTGTGCCCTTGAGCGCTGTATTGCCGGTGGACTTCCACAGTTTTTCGTTGCCAATGAAATAATCATCGGCCGCTACGGTGTGATTACTGTTGTATGACCCAACAAAATTGATGCCGTTGGCGCCTACTGTCGTTGGGATGTTGTTGTTTTTGATGGCCTTGTTTGTGAAAGTGAAATTCACGCTACCCGTTTTCGAAGGCTTGATGAGCACGGGCTCGTTGGCTGGGATGTTCTTCTCGTCGTTGTCGCTGAGATTTAGTGTGATGGTGTTCTCTGTGTCGTTGGA
>CAZQVW010000045.1:0-13055 GCA_964596865.1 uncultured Bacteroidaceae bacterium | reverse complement strand
AAGTAAGCCACCTGTGTCTGTTCGCCAAAGGCGGCGTTCACCTCGTCCGTGGTGAGGTCGAACGGGAGCACGAGCGTGTTCCAGCCGTCGGCAAAAGTGCGCGTTAGCTTTACATTGCGTGTGGCATCGGCGTGGAGAGACATATTGGGCTTGTTGTCTTTCGTTTCATTGATATTAACAAAATAATCGTAGAACTTTACGCCATCATTGTCGCTTTCATAGGTATTTCTGACTACGCCAAAGACGTTGCCATTGGTAATTTGGGATTCTGTAATCGCTGTACCTTGTTTAATTTGTACATTTCTGATTCCTTCTATGTAGTAATAGCAGTTTTCAATATTAACATTAAGGTTGTTGGGATTGCAACGCATGAATGTTGCGTTACCGTATATCTGCATATTGTGTTGTATAATTGTCGAGTTGCTTTTGGGTGCAAATACGGAATTATTGATTGTTACCTTTGCGCCGTCTTCGCCATAGCCAACAAAGCCGCCCCAACCGCGAACTCTACCATTTGCATTGAACCGTCCGAAATATGCGCAGTTGTTGAAAACAACAGTGGCTGTATTATTCTGGTAACCGAGAAAGCCGCCTGTAGTAGCATCATCATTGCGCAGACTCACGTCTATGTCTACGTAGCTAACGCAAGAATCAAACGTATTGTCGCCGCCGATAGCTTCGCTTGCGAAACCGGCAGCGTGGTTCTGGGATTTTTCAGTCGTAATAATTCCGGTAATGTTGAAGTTTTTGAAATGAGCGCCGCTGATATAGCGGAATGGCGCTATTTGTGTTTGGTCTGTGCCCACCTTATTTTTATAAAAGTCGTAATTGATGGTGAGCGTGTGGCCTGCGCCGTCAAATGTGCCCTGAAAAGGAATGTCTGTCGAGCCTATCATGGTGGTAACGCTGTCGGAGATGTCGGCGGCCAGACGGAAATTGCCGGTGCCATCATAGTTTGCTGCAAATTTGTCCCAATCGGCGCGACTTTTGATGAGGTAATAGCCATCGGTGTCGGTATCCAAGAGCGTTGCCATCTTGCTGTCCTCCTGCTTTTCGCCGATAGGGGTCTTTACATCGGTGGAGCCACCTCCCAAATCACCAGGAGTAACTGGTGTGCGCGGGTTTACAACGAGGTGGTCGTCGTTAGTGGCACCGGAAGTGGCGCTCGCGTAGCCAGAAGTGGCAGCTTGGGCACCGGTGGTCGTAAATAAAAGGCAGATAAGTGCGATAATCACGTTGGTTAATCGCGTGGTGCGCATCGGCAGTGCGCAAGCGTAAATGTGCGGGCGGTGAGTGCCCGTCTGAATAGATACTTTCATTTTCTTGGTAGGTTTTGTGTTAGTTGTATTACGTATTGATATTAGTTTGTCGTTGTTTTTTGACGCCGAGGCGTGCTGTATTATTTGTGCGCTGTCGGGGCTACTTGATTTCGCGGCGCAAAATTAGGAGCTTTTTGCAACAGCCCCTGTTTTGCCCCCACCCTAAAATGCACTAAAAACACACTAACCAAGTAAAATTGCACCCTAAAATACACTACATTCCATAAATCTTCATTAACTTTGTACACGTTTTCTTAATCAATCTCAATCTAATACTAATGAAACATATTAAAAACCCATTAACTGCGTTTTTGATTAATCGGAGCTATGATGTCATACAGAGACAGCAGATTATCACCTATGTGATTGCCACCTTTCTGGCCGCTGTGGGCATGATTATCCATCTAATAGATGTTATCGGTGCTAATGCCACGCCCTTGCGCCTGGTTAGTTTGTTTTCGCTGATAGTTTGCTTGTCCATATTCGTGTTATGGTACTATAAAAAATTGAACGTGAGGCAAGCCTTTGCCTTTGCCGCGATTGTGGTACAACTGGCGCAGATACTTAGGATTTTCTTCCTTTCTTGCGCCATGCCCCCAAGCTACAATTACCTCGTTGTCCTGAATGGCGTAATTTCCATGACGCTGATGATATTGCTGGCCATGAATTATTTGCGCCTCACCTCTATAATTGTGGGGGCGAGCAACCTCCTCGCCTTATTATTCGCGGGCGTGATGCTCACCGACAAGGTGTTATGGCAATTTATTATCCTCATCGGTCTGCTCACAATCTTCTTTATTTTTATGGGCGACACAATGTATAGTAGCGTGAAGCACATATATCAAGAAAACACCAAATTCCACGTGGACGAGCGCGCCCTATTACAAACTCTGCGCCTAAATCGCAAAGAAATAACCGCATATATTGCCCTTTGCCACAAACAATCTGATAACGACAAAGAGACTGACCGCCTTTTTTCCATACTTTCCGAAAGGAGTCAGCGCAATATGATTAAGGCTGTGGAACAAAAGAAAGCTGTTGACGCCAAAGAGACCGAATTTACAAAGGTTGCCTTCCCAGATTTCACTCCCGCAGAATTAGAGGTCGCTCGCCTTATCATTCGTAACATGAAACTCTCGCAGATAGCCAACCTTACGGGCAAAAGTGCCACAAATATCACCGTGGTGCGCACCAGAATCCGCAAAAAGCTTGGATTGGCTCCCGCCGATGACCTCCACGATGCCTTAATCGAGCGGATAAGGACGCAGAGAAAGGAGAATTAGTAGGGGTAGGACGAAGCCCTTATACCCACGTAAAGTATTGATTGAATAGGGGTGAGTATAAAACGCCCCAAAATGTTCGTACCTCAAATTTTAAGGACTCTGCTACTCCCGCCCATACTTCAATCAATACATTGTTTGTAAGTGGCGGCATTTTCTGCTCTCTGTATTTCTACGCCCTAATTATTTTTGGCGATGGTGATGCGCTGATGGGAATGGCGCTGATTGCCAACGGTACGCGTTTGTGAGTATATCTCGCTGCGAAGCGGGGAAAATTTCATAATATTTAAGTATTGTCCAACGTTTAGAAACATTCTAACTTTGCAGCCGAAATAAAACGTTAATTCTTGTTTCTAATGAGCAAAACTTTTACCTGTATTTTGGGCTCGTTACTTGTGCTGGGCAACACTCTTCCCATCATTGCCGCAGAGCCCCCTATATCAAATCAAACTGAAGAAGCCTCCAAGGGCAGTGTGTTGGATAAGTTTGAGCCTGCCACAGGTCAGAACAGTCTCACCGACTATGATTTCGACCGCTATCGTATCGGCGGTTATGGCGAGATGTTGGCAAAATTCAAAGACTACGGTCTGAATCGTTACAACGGCACCAACATGGGTAATGTAAACAAGCATCATAATGAGATTTCCATCCCGCGCTTTG
Organism: uncultured Bacteroidaceae bacterium; assembly: GCA_964596865.1. Taxonomy (GTDB): domain Bacteria; phylum Bacteroidota; class Bacteroidia; order Bacteroidales; family Bacteroidaceae; genus UBA6382. Next base: position 9,796 of record CAZQVW010000045.1, on the reverse strand, counting down.
TGTTGAGCGGCGATTACAAGTTTTCTAAGAATTGGATTCTCGGTGCGGAGATTGAGTTTGAAGCCGGCGGCACAGGATCTGCATACGAGATAGAGCAGGGCTCTAATTCCGAGAATGGTGAATATGAGACTGAGACCGAGAAGGGCGGCGAGGTCGCTTTGGAGCAGTTTCATATCACAAGATTGATTGTGCCCGAGTTTAATGTAAGGGTTGGCCACATGGTATTGCCAGTGGGCCTCACCAATACTCACCACGAACCGCTGAATTTCTTTACTGCCGCGCGCCCCGAGAGTGAAACGGAGATTATACCCTCCACCTGGCACGAGACCGGTTTGGAGGTCTTTGGTAATTTTGGCAAAGGTCTGGCCTCGTTTGATTATCAGGCCATGATTACTTCGGGATTAAGCCCTGATGGTTTTGGGAAATACAACTGGATTAAAAAAGGCAAGCAGGGCGCTTTCGAGTTTGACAACTTCACCGCTCCCGCCTACACCGCCCGCCTCGACTGGGTGGGCGTCAAGGGGCTGCGCCTCGGCTTCAGTTGCTTCTACAACCCCAATGTGGGCGACAACTGCGAGAAACTAACTTACTATGATAATCTGAATGACGTAAACGTGTTCCTTTATTCCTTTGACGCGCAATATGTGTGCCGCTATCTTTCGGCTCGCGCCAATGTGATACACGGTTATATGTCTAATAGCGATGGAGTGAATAGTCGCTCCGTGTCTAAAGACACTCCTTACGGCACCCGCAAGATTGGTGTGGGCTCTCACGCTTTGGCTTACAATGCCGAACTGGGCGTGAACATCGCGTCTTTCTTCCCCAACGTAGAGGGTTTCCCCGTTATCTACCCATTTGCTCAATACGCTTATTACAATCCGCAGGAGACTGTCTCTAAAAACACTATCCGCCCCGATAAGCGCACGCAGGTGAGCATGTGGTGTTTTGGCCTCAACTGGAAGCCGCTGCCTTTCCTTGTGGTGAAAGCCGACTACGCCACTCGCCAGATTGGCACCCATGCCGTCTTTGCAAAAAGCAAATACAACAGTGAAAACGAGTTTCGCATCGCGGTGGCCTACTCCCTGTGGTTTGCCAAGAAATAAGATTGTGAACATAACAACATAAACTCTAATAATATAATCATGAAAAAAACCTTATTACTGATGATGGGTCTGCTTGTAACGGGCTTGACATTCACCGCTTGTAGCGATGACAACGATGACTACAAAATGACTGATGGCAATGACAACACAAATTTGACCGAGCAGCAAATCATTGCCCAAATTGACGCCGAGGATAATGTGGACTACACCACCCGGAATGCCACAGCTTGGGGCAACTATATGCGTGCCGTGGATTCGCTGCTGGTAAACGACGCCACCACTCTCTACAACGACTGGACTGTAAGTTATCGCGGCCAAGCTCCTTATGCAGAACAGTTTAAGGGACATACAATTTCCAACCTTTCCACCGGTTTGGCTTGTATTGAGCAGATTATAGACGGTATGGCCGACATCTCCAACGAGGTTGGCGAAAATAAGATTGGTGAGCCTTTGGCCAAGTACACCGCAAACTGGATGAAAAAAGAGAATATGCGCGAAGGCCTCTATGCCGTGGAATCTTGGTATAGCTGGCATTCACGTACCGACTACTCCAACAATATCCTCTCCATCCGCAATGCTTATTACGGCGTATATGACAAGAGCACGTCGAATATGTCTGCCACTCCTGCCGCCAATTCTATGTATAGCGTGGTGGCCGCCAATGATCCCGCCCTCAACACTCGCGTAGTGAATGCTATTAATGGCGCAATCAAGGCCATCCTTGATATTCCTCAGCCGTTCCGCAATCATATCAATTCCCCCGAGTCGCGCGCTGCCCAGACCGCTTGCGCTAACCTCACCACTATCCTTACCCAGGATTTGAAGACCTTCTTCCAGGATCACGCCAATTCCAATGAGGTGCTCGACCCCGTGGTTAATAACATCGTGGATGCTGTGATTGTGCCCACCAGCAAGGACCTCAGGGATTTGGTTAATCAGATGCACGACCTTGTTATCGCTTTCCAGCAGAATCCCACTACACAGGGCTTCGCCAATCTTGGCACTGCTTGGATTGCTGCCCGCCAGCCGTGGGAATCGTTTGAGGCATTCCTTTGGGGCCCCGTTGCCGATGATGGTCTCGATCCTAACATGGACTCCTGGCCTCTCGACCGCGATGGTATCGTAAACTTGCTTAATTCCCAGCGCTGGAGCGATATGGACTGGAGCGGTCAGTTTGATGAGGGTAGTGATCAAATCGCTGCTGCCCAAAACCTGCGCGGTTTCCACACTATGGAGTTCCTCATCTTTAAGAATGGTAAGACTCGTGTCGTTCCTAATAGGTAAACGCCCTCTTCATACTATTTCCTTATAATCAATAGCAAAGCGAGGTCTGGGGGAGACACTTTCCCTTGACTTCGCTCTTGCACGTCAAATCAAACGTATCTCTTTCCCTACCCTCAACGATTGGAGTGGCTTTACGTTGTTTTCCCTAAATTGTTTACACTACGTATTCTTACGCTAATATTGAAACTAAACATTCTCGTATGAAAATTGCCAACGCATTATTCATTACTTCTCTCTTTGCTTGCACCCTGACGTTTACGGCCTGTGAGGACGACGACCAAATCACGCCAGACGACATCGAGGTGCCCAATGGCTACGCATTGTCGGCTGGCATCTCCACCGAGTTTTCCCGCAGCCGCTTCTCCTACGATCAGGAGGCCGCGTGGGTGAGCGGAAAATATCTCACTATGTTTAAGACCGGCGACCGCCTCTACGATAATGTTACTACAAGCAATTATAATCACCACGGCGGCGGCCTCGGTCCCGTCTACGCCGGATTCAGTTGCGGTAGCTGCCATCGAAATGCCGGAAAAACCGAGCCTTCTTATTGGACTGCTTTCAAAAACGGCTCCGATAAGGCCACCGGTGAATACGGCTTCACCTCGCTGCTTTGTTATGTAACTCGCAAGAACGGTAAGTTCTTCCAAAACTACGGGCGCGTTATCCACGACAACACTATTTATGGTGTTACTCCCGAGGGCGAAATCCATTTTGAGATTGATTCCATGACTTATCATTTCCCGGATGGAGAACCTTACACGCTCTGTTATCCCAAATTTAGGATTACCAAATGGTATGCCGACAGTATCAAGCCGGAGGATTTGTTTATCTCTGTTCGCGCTCCGCTTCGCCATGTAGGTATGGGCCAGATTATGGCTCTCGACCGCACCGAGATTCAGCAACTGGCCGCAAAGAGCAATTATCCCGAATGGGGTATTAGCGGTCGCTGCAATGTCATCAGTGAAAGGAATGTAAGTCAAATTGGTGTGGGCGGCAATAAAGCCCATCACGGCGACCTCACTGTGGAACTGGGTTACTCCTCTGATATGGGCCTCACCAATTCGCGCTATCCCGAAGAGATTTGCCGCGGTCAAAAGCAGATAGAGGAAGGTTCCATGATGGGTCTTAGTTATGAGATGCTCGATGTCAGCACCGAAGATATGGAGGCTGTGGATATGTATCTACAAGGGCTGGGCGTGCCTGCGCGTCGCGATGTGAATGACCCTGATGTTATTGCCGGTGAGAAACTCTTTTATAAGGCCGGATGCCACCTCTGCCACGTGGTTACGCTCCACACTAATTCGCGCGGCACCACTCTGTTGGCCGGCACCACCTTGCCTTGGCTGGGCGGCCGCCAGGAAATTCACCCTTATTCTGATTTTCTCCTCCATGATATGGGCTCTGAAATCATGGGCGTAGGGTTAAACGACAACATGGTGAGCGGTCTGGCTCGCGGCAATGAATGGCGAACCACCCCGCTGTGGGGTATTGGCCTCCAAAATTTGGTGAACGGCCATACCTACTTCCTCCACGATGGCCGCGCCCGCAATTTCACCGAGGCCATCATGTGGCACGGCGGCGAGGGCTATGCCAGTCGCCAGAAGTTCGCAAATTTCTCTAAGCAAGAGCGCGCCCAATTGATTAGATTCCTTTGGAGTTTATAAGAAAACACTCAATCAACATAAAATTATTTTCATTTTCTCATTTATTAGAAGAATCAAAAACATTATAATGAAACTTAATCGTATCTTTGCTGCCACGCTGGCAGTCTGCTTGTCTGCGGCCGCCGTTGCCGAGACCGAAAACACCACCGCCCCCGCGTCCGACAACCTTTTGGACAATATCGAATTTGTGGGCATCCCCTCCGCTAAAGAAAAGGCTGCCACGCCGCCCGAGGATGTCCATTATGATATGGACAATGGCGTCATTGCTATCGCCGATAATAGGGGCTTTTCCCTCCAATCCAAGGACGGCAACTTTGTATTGAAACCTTACCTCATGCTCCAGACCTTGCTGAATTACAACTATTACGATGATGAAGGCCTTGACAAGGCTTATAATCAGGACAATGTGGCAAACTCCGGTTTCTCCATTCCTTTTGGCATCATCGGTTTCACCGGCAAGGCTTTTGGCAAGATTGATTATAACGTGAGTATCAATGCGGCTGCTTCGGGAGGGGCTATCCTCCAGCAAGCCTGGATTGATTACGCCGTCAATCCCGCCATTCGTTTCCGCGTGGGCAAACAGAAAACTCCCTTTACCAGTTCTTTCCTCACCACTTTGGGCGAATCGCTCTTCCCCCAGACGCCAATCTCCCTTTCCGCCACTACCATCATGCCTTATTCCCTCAACGCAGTCAATCCCACTATGGGTACTGGCTGGGATTTGGGCGTGAAGATGCATGGCCTCATAGCCAACAAGTGGGGCTACGAGGTCGGAATCTTCAATGGCACCGGTGGTTCGGTGAATACGGCCACAAAGGGCTTTAGCGATGACAATCATCTGCCCTCGCTGCTTTATGCCGGTCGCTTTACATTTCAAGGCAACGGTCCGATGCCAGCTTCTCAGGGCAATCCCCACCTTATTAATAGTAAGATGAAATATCAGATAGGTGTCTCTGTAAATTATAACAATGAGGCTGAATACGAGTCCACCAACGATTTCCGCGCCGGCGTTGATTTCGCCATGCTGTGCGGCAAGTGGTCGGTTATGGCCGAAGGTTACTATATGAATGTAGACTTCACCCATCGCCAGAAAATCAAGAAGAGTTATAATTTCTGGGGCGCATACGGCCAGGTGGGCTATTTCGTAGCCAAAGACTGGCAATTGGGCGTGCGCTATGATTGGATGGACCGCAATGGCAATCATAAAGACGGCAGTATCAACATGCCGGCCGTGGTGTGCAACTATTTTATTCCCAAGACCAACATCAAGCTCTCGGCCATGTATCAATATATGGGCCGCTGGGGACACGATACCCAGCTCGACCGCGATCTTGACGACCTTGGCCTCGCCACTCATCAGGCTTGTGTGATGATGCAGTTCTTCTTCTAATTAAGTGTTGCTCTTATGAAGAAAACTTTGTTTTTCATTCCGCTGATGGCTCTTTTGCTTATCTGTTCTTGTGACGATGGGACGGTACACGAAAAAGAGGCTTCCATGACAACGGGAAAGATTGTGAAATTAGAGGGGCATCTTATAGGCTTAAATTCCTATCCCAACCGCTATGACGTCTCCGTTGCCGGTTTCTCGGAAGATGCGGACAACGAGGTGTCGCCCTATGCCACCATATCCAAGGTGGTAACCGCCGATGCTGATGGAAATGTGTCGATGGTGCTGTCGGGCATCACCGGTTCCGTGAAAAATGTGGAGCTATGTGTCCTCAATTCCCTTAGGCAACGGGTGGTGACTTTTGTGTCGGAGGATATTTCCTCGCAGTCCGTAGATGATACCATCCGTATAGATGTTGGCACTGTGGACGTGAGCATGCTTTCCGCCATTCAGAGCAGTTTGTTCAACGTGAGCTGTATCGGATGCCACGGTGCGAACGGTTTTTCTGGTGCGGGGCTGAATCTCACCGAGGGCAATAGTTTTGCCCAACTGGTGAGCCACGCTTCCACCAAGGTGCCGGAGAAAAATCGCGTTTCCCCGGGCGATGCTGCCCATAGTGTTCTCTACGAGGTCATCAACGACAGCACTTTCTCGCAGGATTGGCGCGAAAATCATTCCGACATCCTCAATCATGAGCGCTCTGCCGATTTGATTTCCCTTGTGCGCGATTGGATTAATAGCGGTGCGGCCCAATAAGTTCTCTGCCTGCAGTTTAATCGATCTAATTAAGTGATTTAATTTCCCTTTTCTTCCAGCATATACGATGAAGATTTTGAAATATCTTATTTTCGCTGTCTATATCGGCCTTGTCATTGTGATGGGCTATGCCACTTTTGTGGAGCAGGCCGGTGGAACGGAATTGGCTGCCCAGAGGGTCTACCATTCCTGGTGGTTTATCTTTATGTGGGCGGCATTGGTGATGCTGGGGGGAGCATATATGACAAAGAGAAAGCTGTTTAGGCAGCTTCCTCTTTGTCTTCTTCATTTTTCGTTTGTAGTAATCCTTTTGGGAGCGGCCATTACCTTTGTTTTTGGCAAAAAAGGCACAGTCCATCTGCGTGAGAATGAACCGGTAGCAGTCTTTATCACGTCCGACAAGCGCATCGAGTCGTTGCCATTCCAATTAACGCTCCTTTCCTTTCGCATAAACTATTATCCCTCCACTCAGGCGCCATCGGATTTCATCACTAATATTTCCTATACCGGCAATGACGGCAAAAGTAATAAGGCTGTGATTTCGATGAATCGCGTCTTCAAATTCAAGGGCTACCGCTTATATCAAAGTAGCTTCGATCCAGATCTTAAAGGCTCAATCCTTTCTCTTAATTACGACCCGTGGGGCATTGGCATCACCTATTTGGGATACCTATTGCTGGCGCTGTCTATGATATTGGTGCTGGCCGACAAGCGTTTGGAGTTTAGGCAATTGCTTCGCTCGTCTGCACTTAAGAAAGGGGTGATGATTGTGCTCCTGATTTTTGTGGTGGGGAATTTTTCTGCGTCTGCTCGTTCGTTGCCCACCATCAATGTTCGGAAATCCCACGAAGTAGCGCGCTATCAAGTGGTGTATAACAACCGTGTCTCGCCGCTGAATACGGTGGCGAGGGATTTCCTTCAGAAAATCTACGGCCGCAGTGCTTATAAAGGCCTTAGTGCGGAACAGGTGGTCTTTGGCTGGTTGGCCAAGCCCGAGGTATGGCGCGGCGAGAAGATGATTTTGATAAAGAATGCCGCCCTGCGTATGCGTTTAGGCATACGCGAGGGGCGCTATGCTTCTTTGAACGACCTTTTTACGCCCTCGGGCGAATACAAGCTCTTTTCTCTTGCCCCATTAGAGCAAGAACAAACGCCAATGGGCAAGGCTGTGCGCCAAACCGATGAGAAAGTGGGTCTTATCCTTATGTTGTTAAACCATAATCTGTTCTCTCCCCTGCCTAAGGGCGCGCCGCGCCTTTCTTCTGCGCATGTTGAAGCGGAAATTCTGTATAATCGGATTCCTTTCACCAAGATATTGTTTATGACCAACCTCTCTGTGGGCTTTTTGTCTTTCTTCTGCCTTTTGTTTGTGATAATCGGGAAGATGAAAAGGTCGCTGGGCATTAAAATCCAGCGATTAGCCACGGCTATCTTGGTTGTTTCTTTTATCTTTGCATTATGCGGCTACGCCTTAAGGTGGTATGTGGGCGGCAGGGTGCCATTAAGCAATGGATATGAGACGATGTTGCTGATGTCGGTGCTGGTGATGCTGCTTACCATCGTGTTGTGCCGCCGTTTCTCGTTTGCAGTGCCGATGGGCTTGCTGCTGTCGGGGTTTACCTTGCTGGTGAGCCATTTAGGGCAAATGAATCCGCAGATTACACCCCTGATGCCGGTGCTCCATTCCCCCTTGCTTAGCATTCATGTCTGCGTCATCATGGCCGCATACGCTTTGTTGGCTTTCATGACCATCAATGCCATTTTTGCTTTAATCCTAATCCTGCGCCGCAACCCTCTGAACATGATAAATCGAGCCTCCGTAATTGCTCAGCTCACCATATTAAGCAGAGTGATGCTTTATCCGGCCGTTTTCCTTTTGACCGCGGGGATTTTCCTTGGTGCGGTGTGGGCCAATATCAGTTGGGGAGCCTATTGGAGCTGGGATCCAAAAGAGACGTGGGCGCTAATCACATTGATGGTCTATTCCGTGGCGTTTCATCGCCGTTCGTTGAAATTCCTTAACAACGATTTGTTTTTCCATTCATATATAATTATTGCTTTCCTTGCCCTTTTGATGACCTATTTCGGTGTAAATTACTTTATGGGCGGGATGCATTCATACGCTTAACTATTTAGACATACTTAAAACGATGAGCACAAAGAGATTACAGCTATCCAGAAATAATTCTAATGTGAGGATTTTTGCTTTCAGCCCCAATCAATCGGTGGGCGAGGGCAGTTCTTATAGTTCCGAATACCTCTGTATGTTCACCATCCTCAATCCGTCGCTTACCTTCCGCGAGCAGGTGGAGGAGCTCCTTTCGCTATGCTCTTATATCAAGCAAACCAACTTTGAGGGTCAGCTCGCCGACCTCAACACCGCCCGCATTGCCTTTAAGCGCTATTATCTGAGCGATGCTGCCAATCAGGTGGGCGAATTGCATGATATTACGGGCGATGAGGATTGCGCCGTGTCGATGGTGCAACAGCCGCCGCTCTCCGGTAGCAAGGTGGGGATGTGGGTTTACTTTATGACAAACACCACCAACCATAAGATTGACAATCATTTCTATTGCGTCTCCCACGATGGCTATGACGAACTGTGGTCTACCCAGAATACGGCCGATGGCGCCGATTCCTACGCCCAAACTTTCCACATCCTTTCCACATATTCCAATCGCTTGCGCTCCCTGGGCTGCACACTGAAGGATAATTGTGTGCGCACATGGCTTTATGTCAATGATATTGACAATCAGTACGCCGGTGTGGTGCGCGCTCGCAATGATGTGTTTGATAAGGAGGGCCTTACTGCCGACACCCACTTTATCGCCTCCACCGGTATCGCTGGGCGCGATGCCAAGCATGAGGTCTATTGCAAGATGAACGCCGTGGCCATCAAGGGCATCGCGCCGGAGCAGGTGCATTACCTCTATGCTTTGGATCATCTCAATCGCACCTCGGATTACGGCGTGCGCTTTGAGCGCGGCACATACGTGGATTTCGCTTCGCGCCGCCGCGTCTATATCTCCGGCACTGCCAGTATTGACAATCGCGGGCAGGTGGTGTATGAGGGCGACATCCGCCGCCAGGTACACCGCATGTGGGAAAATATTGCTGCGTTGTTGGCCGAGGCTGGTTGTTCGTTCGACAACGTGGCCGAGTTTTCAGTCTATCTGCGCGATATTGCGGATTATCATGTGGTCTCAGAGATGTATAAGGAGCAGTTCCCGAATACTCCTTATATTATTCTTCACGCTCCTGTCTGCCGCCCGGGATGGTTGATAGAGAGCGAGTGTATTGCGCTCAAACCCTTATAGCATTTTCTCGTAATGGCATAACCTTATCCCGCCCTAATCCGAAAATATTTCGTCTTAATTCGAATATATCCCGCCCTAATCCGAATATATCCCGTCCTAATCCGAATATATTTCGTCTTAATCCGAATATCTTTCGTCCTAATCCGAATTTTCCTCGTGAAAATTCGGATTTTTTTCGTGCTCATGCGAAAAATGAGCCTCCTAATCCGAAAAAATCCCGAGATAGTTTGCGTTAACAGTGCTGTAACAATAACTAAACAGTACTGTAACATTATCTAAACAGTA
>CAZQVW010000044.1:0-13763 GCA_964596865.1 uncultured Bacteroidaceae bacterium | reverse complement strand
ATTGGAGAGTACAGTAATGTGCATTGGACACTAAGCAAAGGATTGCGCATGCTGGGCCATGAGGTAACAGTGGTGTCGGACGGCGACCGCTGGAAGGACTATCCTCGCGATATAGACGTGCGCCGCCATTTCGGTACGCCGCTTTCCGGACTACATTATATAATAAGGTTGCTGAAAGTGATGCCCCGTCTCAGGGGGTATGATGTGGTGCAGTTGATCAACCCAATTTTCTTCGACCTCAAGGCGCAGCGCCTGTTGCCGTTCTATCGCTTTCTGCGCCGCCACAACAAGGTGGTGGTTATGGGCGCATTCGGCATGGATAAATACTGGGTGAAGGCGGGCACCGACTGCCACACCTTCCGCTATTCCGATTTTAATATTGGCAACATTCAGCGTCATGATGGCGACAACGATTTATGGGTACGCGAATGGCTGAACGGTCCGAAAGGAAAGCTCAATGACATCATTGCCAACGATGTGGATGCTATCGTGGCCGGATTATACGAATACGATGCCAGTTATAGACCGTATTTCGCCAACAAACTAACTTTCATTCCCTTTCCCATCGACCTTTCATTGGTGGAACCCACTGTCCGCAGTGTCAAAGACGGCGTAGTCCACTTTTTTATTGGAATACAAAAGGCGCGCAGTGAATACAAGGGCACAGATATTATGCTCAAAGCCTTGATGCGCCTAAAAGAGCGCTATCCCGAAAGGTGCACAGTGGAGAAGGCCGAGAGTGTTCCCTTCCAAGAATACATACAGATGCTGAAACGCTCTCATGTGCTATTGGATCAACTCTATTCCTACACCCCTGCCATGAATGCTTTGCAGGCGATGGCGCAAGGGATGGTGGTCGTGGGCGGCGGCGAGGATGAGAACTATCAGATTCTGGAGGAAACGGAGTTGCGCCCCATAGTGAATGTGTTGCCAAACGAGCAGTCGGTCTACCAAGCGCTGGAACAGCTCGTTCTTCACCCCGAAAGAATAGAGCTGCTCTCCCGCCAGAGCATCGAATACATCCATCGTCATCACGACCACCTCCTTGTGGCGCGCCAATACGCTGATTTGTATCAGCAGTTGCTGAAAGGAAAACGATAGACCTACAGTAAAGATACAGAAAAGGCCGGTCGGAAACCCGACCGGCCGATATTGTAATCCGGTTAAAACACGCGTAGAAATTATGCCGTTAGGGGCGAGTTAGGCTTCCCGCCGCCCGGCGCCAAACCGTAGATTATTTCTCGCGCTTCAAAAGATAGTCGCTCAAAACATTGAGGCGTACAAAATAATCATTGCCATTACCTTTATATAATCCCAACGAGAAAGCCGTACCCTTGTCGCCATCGGCGTAGGCATAGAGTTTAAGCGTTCCGGCCGTGCGGCTCATACTTTGGATGTTGGGATATTCCTGCCTGAGGATGTCGAGGGCTTCATTGAAACCGTTAAGTCCCTCCTGCTTACTGCTGTATTTGTTGTATCCAAAGATATTATAAAACGCATCGCCGTTGGTAAACTTAAATCCAATGGTCTGAAAAGAAATATCATAGACCTTATTATTCTTCAGATAGATGCCGTCTTTCGCAACAATGGGCGATAACTCTGCATTGTTGAGCGTTTCATACACTTGTTCGCTGCTCACTCCAAATTGACAGCCCAAAAACGATGTCTCTATCTTCTGTGCGCGCAGGCCACACGCGAAAATCATAAGAATAGCGAGGGTAAATAGCTTTTTCATAGTGTAAGGCTATAATTATCTGTTAGATTATATGCTTTAGCTCTTATTAAAATTTATAGCCGAGGGTAAGCATCAGCTGCGCGCGGTTGAGGCTCACTTTATTCTTGGGAGCCACATTCATTTTGCCGTTCATGCGCTGCTCACCCACCTGCGAAGCGTAATTGCCGTCTTCAGCAGCGAAGAAGGAATAGAAGTCGCCGCTCTGACGCTGGTATGTCCACGCCGCATCTGCGTAGAATGATCCCAACTTAACGCCAACGCCCAAGGCAAAGCGGTTGATACCCTTCAGATTGAGGTAATCGGAGGACGTGGCGGCGTCCACAGACGCACTGTTGATATAATGATTTAAGAAAGCATCACCATCAATGGCCGGCGACACGTAATTATATCCCGCCCTCACAAATAATTGCGGGATAATCATCAGTTCGGCGCCAACCTTGAGGGTATGGGTAGATTTTAGGAACTTATCTATCTGGCGGTTGAGGGCATGATCTTTCTCGCCCCAACTCCAATCCCAATCATCCCAGTCGTCATCGTCATAGCTCACGGAGCAAGCACTGTAATCGGCGAACTCATATTCTGCGCCCACGGCCAAACGGTTAAAGAACGTGTTGCCCAAACTGAGATTCAGCTTCCACGGTGTGCGCACGTTGAAATCATAATCGTAGGGAATGGCGTAATAATACGGGTCGTAGCTCACAGTATTGCTGCGGATATAGAAATCGTTGCGATAGCGGAGGTCGTAATACGTAGGCGTGGTGATAGAGAGTCCCACTTTGAAATTGCTGGTGCGAATGGGGCGCATAATAAAGCCAAGTTTGACGTCAAAGCCTGTGCCGTCAATGTGGCGGTCGTTTGAAACGCCATAACTTCCGTCCGATGCGCCATCTGCGTTCATTAATCCCTCAAAATATTCCGAATAGCTTTTGTGGTCCACATTATACGCGGACACCGTGATGCCGCCGTAGAATTGGTCGCTAAAATTGGCGGAGATATTAAAATCAAAGGCTTGATTGCTGCCCCATGAAGCCCTGTTGTATTGATTGGCAGAGGCGTTATAGGCTTGGAAACTGCCGTTATCGTCCGCGCCAATGAGATATGTCTCGGAACCGCCGATTGCCAATGGCGTACTACGGTCTATTCCTCCCCAAAAGTTGGTGAGGTCGGCCATCTCCCACGTCTGGGATGCAAAATTGTGCGAGCTCAAATCGTTGTTGCTCGCACTAACGAGCTGGTTAAAGTCGTGATTCTTGTGGTAGTTGAAACCAAGATTAAGAAATTTCAGCGATTTCCCGTTTGTGGGGATTGTATACACCAACCCAATCTGGTCGAAAGAAGCAAACGTGGGATGTTTACCATCAAATTTCTCCTGTCCTGGCCTCATCACCAAACTTCCTGTCAGCGACACATCGCTATGACGGAATAGACCGATACTGGCGGGGTTAGAGGCCATCGTGCTCATGTCGCCCCCGAGGGCGCTCATGGCTCCGCCCATGCCCACATAGCGCGCAGAGCCATTAAGATCGGTGGCGCTCAATTCGGCCACCTCGTAAATATCTTGAGAATAAACGCCAATGGCCATCACTCCGGCCAAGGCAAACAAAAACAATCTTTTCATAGACAGAGAAATTACGATGTTCTGTAGTTTGAAATTTGATTATAGAAAATGATACTCGTAGTTAAGTTGGTATCAGATGTGTATTTGAGTGTAACAATACAGAGTGGTGAGTAAAGGAGATTTTTTATATAAGCAAGAATTTATTGGTAGAACAATACAGTCTTCTTATGCCAATCTTATCTGCGGTCTCCCCTACTGACACCGCCACCTCCACGGCTGACGCCACCGCCACCGCCCATGCCGCCGCCACTGCGACCAAAGCTGGGCGAAGAGCTACGTCCACCGCCGCCATTGCCATAGCTTGGGGAAGAAGAGCGCGGACTACTGTTGCGACCTACGCTGGAAGGATAAGAATTACGGGATTCGTTGCGCGAAGAATTAGGAGTATAATTGGGAGTGCGGTCATTGTCTCTATTCCTGCCGTAAGAAGGGGTGTTGTTGCGCTCTCCGTTGTTAGGACGACCGTTATAACCGCTATTGCGCCCCATGCGACTAACGCCGCCTCCGCCGCGCATGCCATTATTATATGTGCCTATGCCACCATTGTTGCCGCCGCGACTGTTGCTGCGAGCTGCCTCCGGCATTCTGTCCGAACGGAATACGCCGGATAATCTGCGGCCACCACCATTGGGGCCCATAGGCCTCATACCTGGACCATAGTCGCGCCCACCGAAGCCCGGACGCCCTCAGGCCATACCTCTGCCGGCAAAAGTGCGCCCTCCGTGAGGGCCAAAACCTGGGTCAAAGCCGCCTCTGCGCCACCCTGCGCCTGCCCAAAAGCGTCCACCGCCCGGGCGCGGCCCATAATACGGACGATGCCATCCCCAATAGATTGGGCGGCCCCATCCCCAATAAGAAAAGCTATACCAAGGGTCATGCCATCCCCAAGTGAAATCCCAACACGTGCGCCAAGCCCAACGGTTATAGTACCACGGATCATAAGCGTAGCTCCACCACGTGTAACTGGGCACATACACAGCCCAACCATCGTCATAAACATCCCATACATCGCTATAACAAACATCCCAATAATACGGGCTGCTCACTATCACGCCCGGATGAGGGCTGTAAAAACGTATAATTCGCTTGGTGTAGGGGTATGACACTTCATCGGCATCATCAAAGGTGCTCTCCACCACAACGGAGGAATCAGCCTCGTATTCCGCCACAGACTCAGAGTCCACTTTTCCACGCCTATTATAATCGTCCACATCACGATTGGACTCGTAATGCGGCGCTTTTGTGGCCTTTGGAGCTGAAGCCACCACTGTACCCTCTCTGTTGGTGATTTGCCTCACCTCTTTCGATGGGATATAATATACATCGTCTGAAACGCTTCTTTGCGAGGCCTTGCCTTGCCCAGAAGACTCCGTCTGCGCACTCATGGCCGTGGGCAACAAGCACGCCATACCAAGAATAAACACCAAGACCTTCATACTTGTATTCATTTTTGTTATTGTTATCAATTTCGTTTGTGCAAAGATAACTAATTCGCCACAAAAGTGGTGTTTGCGCCCAAAAATAATTTCGCCTTTTAGATTTTTTTTATTTTCAGCCTCTTATGAATGGCGAATTGTTAATTATCGGCTGTGCTTCAGGGGTACAGCCATCCCAAATTTGGAGCATGAGTGTGAGCGCGACATTATTAATATAAGCGCGGCTATGACCTCCTATCCGGAATATTTTATTAACTTTGCCGCCGAAATGAAATGGAGCCTTAAAAATGGCGAGGAAAATCCACAGTCAAAGCGCGCATTTCTTCGCCAAAAGGTTTTCTTCTTCTCAACTTAAGTAAAAGACACATAAGGACATATAATGATAACAGTAAACGACCTTGCCATCCAATTTGGCAGACAAGTGCTCTACAAAGACGTAAACCTGAAATTTACTAACGGTAACATCTATGGCATTATTGGGGCCAATGGCGCCGGCAAATCCACCCTCTTGCGCGCCATATCCGGTGAATTAGAGCCCACAAAGGGCACCATCGAGATTGGCGTGGGCGAAAGAATGTCGGTATTGAGCCAAGACCACTTCAAATTCGATGCCTACACCGTGCTGGACACCGTTTTGATGGGCTACCACGAGCTGTGGGAGCTCAACAACGAGCGTAACGCCCTCTACGCCAAAGCTGATTTTAATGACGAGGACGGTATCAGAGCTGCCGAGTTGGAAGAGAAATTCGCACAGATGGGCGGCTACGACAGTGAGAGCAACGCAGGAGCTCTGTTGGAGCAGTTGGGCATACCTGTGAAGAAACACCAGATGAAGATGGGCGAACTCTCCGGAAAAGAAAAGGTGAGAGTGATGCTGGCGCAGGCATTGTTTGGCGAGCCCGACAACTTGCTTTTGGATGAGCCCACCAACGACCTCGACCTCGAGACCGTGGAATGGCTGGAGAATTATCTTGGCAACTATGAGCATACCGTGCTCGTGGTGAGCCACGACCGCCACTTTCTTGACGCCGTGAGCACCTACACCGTAGATGTGGACTACGGCAAAATCACACTGTTTGCGGGCAATTACAGTTTCTGGTATCAGAGTAGCCAGTTGGCTTTGCGCCAGCGCCAAAATCAGAAGCAGAAAGCCGATGAGAAGCGCAAGGAATTGGAGGAGTTTATACGCCGCTTCTCGGCCAATGTCGCTAAATCCAAACAGACCACCTCGCGCAAAAAGATGTTGGAGAAACTGAATGTGGAAGAAATCCAGCCCTCTACCAGAAAATATCCTGGCATCATATTCCAAATGGATAGAGAGCCGGGCAACCAGATTTTAGAGGTGGAAAATCTTAGCGCCTCCCAAGAAGACGGCACAGTCCTCTTTCGCGACCTAAATTTCACTGTGGAGAAAGGCCAAAAGGTGGTATTTATCAGTCATAATTCCCGAGCAATGACTGCCCTGTTTGAGATAATCAATGGCCAAAAAGAGCCGCAAAGCGGAACATACAAGTGGGGCGTTACCATTACCACGGCCTACCTCCCATTAGATAACACGCCCTTCTTCCAGACCGACAAGAACATGCTGGAATGGCTAAGTCAATTCGGCGAAGGCAACGATGTTTATTTCAAATCGTTCCTCGGCAGAATGCTTTTCTCCGGCGAAGATATATTAAAGAAGGTGAATGTGCTGAGCGGTGGCGAACGAATGCGCCTGATGATAGCCCGTATGCAGCTAAAGAATGCCAACTGCCTCATTCTCGACACGCCCACCAACCATCTCGACCTCGAATCCATCCAAGCATTCAACAATAATCTCAAACTCTTCAAGGGCAATGTGCTGTTTGCCTCTCACGACCATGAGTTTATCAACTCTTTGGCCAACCGAGTGATCGAACTCACTCCTAATGGCAATATTGACCGTCTCGGCACCTACGAAGAATATATGGCCGACCCTCGTATTCAGGAGCGCAGGCAACAGCTCTATGCCGACATCAATAATTCATAGATTTGTTTGCTAAATACGCGTTAGGCGCTTATTATGTGTAAATAATTTGTGAACACTCATGTCAAACCAAACTAATTGTTCGTCATGGTAATAATTGCAGGTCCGTGCGTCATCGAAAGTCAGGAAATACTGGACGAAGTAGCCAGAGAAATTGTCCGCTTAAACAAAAAATATGGCCTCGAGATTATCTTTAAGTCGTCTTTTGACAAAGCCAACCGCACCTCGCTGTCTTCTTTCCGTGGTCCAGGGTTGGAAAAAGGACTAAAGATGCTGGGTGATGTCAAGGAAAAATTTGGATTAAGGATTCTCACTGATATTCACGAAAGCTATCAAGCCGCACCTGCGGCACAAGTGGCCGATATTCTCCAAATTCCCGCTTTTCTTTGCCGCCAGACAGACCTCCTTTGCGCCGCCGCCAAGACAGGACGCATTGTGAATATTAAGAAAGCCCAATTCCTTAGCGGGCAAGACATGAAATATCCCGTTCAGAAAGCCACAGAGAGCGGAGCTTCCGAGGTCTGGCTCACCGAGCGGGGCAATACATTCGGATATAACAATCTTGTGGTGGACTTCCGCAACATTCCGGATATGCTACGCTTCACTCCTACTGTAATTATGGATTGCACTCACTCTGTGCAGCGCCCCGGAGCCGGCAATGGCGTTACAGCTGGCGACCGTCAGTTTATTCCCCAAATGGCATTGGCGGCTAAGGCTTTCGGAGCCACAGGATTTTTCTTTGAGACTCACCCTGACCCGCCCCACGCCCTAAGCGATGCCGCGTGCCAGCTGTCCCTAAATGATTTAGAGAGCGTGATTTGCTCTTTACTGTAATCGGCGACAATTGATTTCGCGGCCAAACGATAGGCGCAACATCAATTATCCCTCCGTATAACAGCTTTCACACTCTTTTCTATTCTCTTCACTCACAAACTACCCTAGTCTATCAACTCTCAAACACCTCTATTCACTTAAAAATGTGGAAAGAAACAGCTATACAATGCTTTAAGGACGAAGCCGAGGCGTTGCTCGACCTCATTCCCCAACTTAATGATGATTTCGACCGCGCTATCGAACTCATACTTCATTGCAAAGGTAAGGTAATCATCACCGGTGTGGGCAAAAGCGGTCACATCGGTGCAAAAATTGCCGCCACGCTATCCAGCACCGGCACTCCCAGCTTCTATGTCAATCCTCTTGACCTCTATCACGGCGACCTCGGCGTCATCACTGAACAAGACATTGTCATTGCCATCAGCAATTCCGGATATACCGATGAACTGTTGCGCCTTGTCCCGCCTCTACAGCAACGCCATATCCCAATCATAGGATTAAGCGGCAATCCTCATTCCCTTTTAGCGCAACATTCCACAATGCACCTCAACATCGCCGTTAAGCATGAGGCGTGCCCGCTCAATCTCGCTCCCACTTCGTCCACCACTGCCACTTTAGCCATGGGCGATGCCATTGCGTGTTGTCTAATCAAAGCACGCGGATTTAAGGAAGTGGATTTTGCGAAATTCCATCCTGGTGGAATGCTGGGCAAGCGCCTGCTCACTAAAGCCGAAGACGTGATGCTGAAAAAGGATTTGCCTGTTGTTTCTCCCACCACCCTAATGACCGATGCCATTACTATTGTGTCCAAAGGGAGGCTGGGCATCTGCATCGCAGTGGACGACAATGATAAGATTATGGGTATCATCACCGATGGCGACATCAGGCGCACGATAGAGAACTCCAAGCCCTCTACTGGCGCAAATCTCGCTTCCAAGCACAAGGATTTCTTTTCCCTACAGGTTGAGGACGCAATGACAAAGTCTCCCAAATGTGTTTCGCCCGCCACAAGAGTTGTGGAGATAGAGCAGATGCTCAACAAATACAAAATCCATTGCGTTTTGGTGGCAGACAAAGATAATCATCTTTTGGGAGTGGTGGATTCCTATAGCACCGTAATTTAGCCGTAGCTAAGCGAAATCTTGCAATAACGAAGTGTAATTTCGCAAAGTCCACGTTTGATTATCAGCAAAGATTAGCATCCTAATTAATTGAGTAAGCGGATTATATATTTATGTGTGGCGCTATCGTCTATGCTCACGCTCCCCTTGTGCTCTTTGGCGCAAGGGATAGAGCAGATGCGCCTTGACGCAGAGAAGGACGGTGCCGTATTTACCAACAACAATTCCGTGGTGCTTTTTCCCAGCGGTAAAGAGAAATTTCGGGATCTTTTCCAAGCTATTCACGAAGCCCGCTCCACTATACACATGGAGTATTTCAATTTCCGCGACGACTCCATTGCCAACACCCTTTTCGACTCTCTGGCTGTCAAGGCGAAAGAAGGAGTTAAGGTGAGGCTTCTCTACGATGCTTTTGGCAATGCCTCAAATAATCGTCCCATAAGCCATAAGCGCCTGCGCCAAATCAGGGAGACAGGCATAGAAATCTATGAGTTTGATCCGCTCACATTTCCTTGGCTCACCCGAATCTTCGGGCGCGATCACCGCAAGATTGTGGTAATTGACGGCAAAAGTGCCTATAGCGGAGGGATGAATGTGGCCGATTATTACATCACCGGCAAGCCCGAGTTTGGCGGTTGGCACGACCTCCACTATCGCATAGAGGGCGATGCTGTGGCCAAATATCAAGAGATTTTTCTGCGTATCTGGAATAAGACTGCTCATCAGGACATCCATGGCCCAGAGCTTTACCCGGGCATGTCTTTTCCCGAAAACGCACTGCCTAATCTCAAACAAGATTCCACCCCTACCGCTGGCCATAAGATTCTTTCCGTGATCAACCGCGAACCGCGCAAGACACCGAAAGTCATTCGCCATACATTTTTGAATTGTATCAACAACGCCCAAAAGTCGATTCTCCTTATCAACCCTTATTTCACGCTTAACCATAAAATCGCCAATGCCCTGAAAAATGCCGTCAAGCGCGGGGTTGATGTTCAAATTATGGTGTCTGATAAAAGCGATATTCCCATCACTCCGCGCATCGTGGATTATCAGGCTCATCGTATGATGAAAGCCGGAGCCAAGGTTTATTATTACACAGGCGGTTTTCATCATTCCAAGATAATGATGGTGGACGGAGAATGGTGCTTTGCTGGGTCTGCCAATTTGGATAATCGTTCTCTTCGCTGCGATTATGAGGTAAACGCCCTCATCCTTGACAAATATACCACCGCCCAATTGGAGCAAATCTTCATCCGCGACCGCGATGCTCACTGTTTTTTGCTCACGCCCCAGAGATGGAAAGAGTTTCCGATAGGGCGCAGGCGTTCTGCGTGGTGGTGGCATCTTTTGCTCACATTTTGGGTGTGATATTCCCAATTCCTTTCTCCGAAAATATTGAGCTAATGTATTTTTGGAATAGACAATGTCTATTTTATTAGCCTGTTTTTGATATAAACATCTTCATTTTCGCAAGAAGCTTGCCAGTTAAATTAAAAGTATCTATTTTTGTAGGTGAAAATGTAGCATTTAGTATCAAAAAGCAACAAAGAATAATCAGTAATAACCTAAACAATCATTCGTATGAGAACATTTATCTATTTTCTTTTGAACTTGCTTGTGCCATTGGCGATGTCCGCACAAGTAAGCCTCACCACTGCCGGATTAGACAAGAATAAGGTCTATTCGCTCCAGACGGCTCGTGGCGCATGGTACGCCAACGGCTCCAGACTCGTCTCCACTACCACGGCCGGAGCCACAGTGTCCACGGCCGACAGCAGCCAATGGTTTGCCTTTGTGCCCAGTCCTGCGGACGACAACACGGTATTCCTCTACAGCGTGAAATACAAGAAATTTGTAAAGAGTTCGGCAACTTTGGTGGCCAGCGGAGGCGACCCTATCTACATCTGGAATGATACCGGCAGCAACACCAATCCTTATTTCTTCTCCTTCACCAGCGATAAAAGCAATTACAATATCAATATCGGCGGCGCCAAACAGATGACAATCGATACATGGAAATCCTATGATGATGGCAACAAGGTGAACGCCGTGGCGGTGGAAAATGCCACTTATGATTTGGACGAGGCGCAAGCCATCCTTACAAGTTTTTCCATTTCCGGAGCCGCTCAAGGCTATCAGACCACCGGCTATGGCAACGACACGTGGCTCATTCGCGCCCTTATTTCCGGAAAAGCCAGCGGTGAAACCAAGCTCAACAAGGTATTCGTAACCCTCAAAGGCAATACTCTGGAAAACATCAAGGAGGTGCGCCTATATACTAATAAGGTGGAGGCTTCTCGCGACTCGTCTAATTTCTATCTCTTTGGCATAGACAGCAAATCCCAACCCCTCACCCCTATTGCCACGACAGTGCCTGCCTCCAATCAGGTGGAGCTCAATATTTCCGATTATGTAATTCCCGCCGGCCTTTCCCAGCGCCTATGGCTCAATGTGGTGATAAAAGACAGCGCCACTTTTGGCGCCACGGTAGATGCCTCGCTCGATTCAGTTGTTTATGATGACAACAAGAGCCTTGTCCTCAATCTTGACCCCGATGGTAGCAGCAAGATTTTCAAGACGTGGAGTGCGGTGCTCCCGTGGTGGTCGTTTGATACCAAGATCTATCGCATTCCAGCAATGGTGCAGGCCAATGATGGCACCATCGTGATTGCTGCCGACGACCGCCGCAATCATGGGGCCGATGCGGGCAGTGGCCCCGATGACATCGTTTTCCGCTATTCCACCGACTACGGCAAAACATGGACTCCGCGCGCTACGATGGCTCTGGCCAGCGGCAATAAGAATCAGGGCATTTATAGTTATGGCGACCCTGCCTTAGGTAAGGCCGCTAATGGCGATCTGCTTCTGCTCACCTGCGCCACAGACCGCGGTTTCTTCCAGGGGCAGACCTCTCCATGGATTTACCGTTCCACTGATAACGGCCACACTTGGGACGCCGGTCATACCATCAACACCGATTCCACATTTACCGACAACTTCACGCAGGGCCCGGGGCATAAAGGCTTCGGCGGCTTCAGTTTCTTTGTTACCAGCGGCCGCTTCATCAACACCAGTGCCAACCGTCTGATTGCTGTTTGCCCCGTCTACGCATATCAGGGCAGTGCACTAACAAATAATATCATTTATTCCGATGACAACGGCCACACTTGGACAATGGACGATGGCTTGGTTTGGACAAGCGGCGGCAATGAGGCCAAGGTGGTGGAGCGCAAAGACCACACCATCCTCGCCTCAATTCGTCAGAGCGGAAGGCGTGGTTTCAACACAGCCACCAGTGATGCTATGCGCTGGGTGGGACAATACAATGCCCAGACCTTGCCCGACCCGGGTGTGGACGAGGACATCATTGCCTATGGCGACAGCACTATGCTCATTCATACTTCGTTGGTGGCCGGCAAGCGTGCAGATTTTCGCATCTATACCAGCCACGATCAAGGTGCCACATGGGTGGAGCGCATGCAAGTGCAATCTGGTGGCACCGGCTACACCACTATGGAAGTGCTGAAGAATGGCGATCTCGCCATCTTCTTTGAGGACGCCACCAATGACGGCCACACCTACGACATGACATACATCTCTATCCCCGCCGAGGTAGTAAAAGGCTGGGAGGCTGCCGAGACTGCCACTTTCCCCGATTATCACGAGCGTGTACAAAATTCCTACAGCTCGCTCTTTTCCGCCGACACACCCACAACCGGCTATTTCACTATGAGCGAACAGTCGCGCAACACCATTCAGCCGCTTTACAACCAGTATTCTGTCTCTTGCAACCTGAATCAGTATTTTGCCCTGCAGGACGCAATCAATGATGCCGACTTTAATTATCCTCCCACAGGCTATTATCGCTTGATGAACGCCATGCATAATAGTGATGCGCGTTATGGCTGGCTCAATACCACGGGCGGACTAAACAATACCCTCTCCAATACCGGTGCGGAAAGCGTTGTTAAACTCACTCGCCAAGACGATGGCACATATACCATTGCTATTCAGGGCCAATACATACAAGCGCCCACTCAAAGCCGCCAAGTTGCCCTCGCCAGCACTCCCGTTAGTTTCACGCCCCGTATTAGCACGCCCGGACAGGTGGCTTTTATGGGTAGCGGCAACGCTTATTCCGGCCTGCATACCGCCGCGAGCCAGAATTTCATGATTGTGGGGTGGACAGAAACGGCCGGTGCTTCGCAATGGATAGTGGAAGATGCCAAACAGATTACTGTGGACGCTCTATCCATATCCGGAAATAGCTACGCCACATTGTATGTGCCCTTTGCCACACAGCCAACCGGCGCCGGTGCGTTTGCCGCCACAATGACAGGCCTTGGCGATGGCCGCAGTTTGATTCGCGAAAGCGTCTATACCTCGTCAGACAATCAAGAGAACACCAATAAGATTATTCCGGCCTCCACTCCCGTACTTTTGTATCAAAATGGTAGCGCCAACAGCATCACTCTTAATATCGTTGCCAACGATACCACGTCTGCTAACACCAACGGCATCCTCACCGGCACCTACCTCAACGCCAACATCACTACCTCCGACCTCGTGTTGGGCAATAACAACGGCGCTGCGGGATTCTACCGTAGTTCCTCCACCAGTTTGAAAGCCAACAGCGCTTATATAAAGAATGCCGACGCAGCGACAGCCGCCAGTTTGGTCATCGACCTTGATACCCCCACCGCTCTGCGCTCCGCCTCTATCTATTCCCAAGACAAATCCTCCGGCGCACTCTACAACCTCTGGGGCCAACCGGTTAGCAGCAACTACAAAGGCGTTGTCATCCAAGACGGCAAAAAACTGCTGAACAAATAAAGCCACACACATATCCCCCATACATTATCAGTCTCTATTCCAACCGCAAAAGCCTCATCCTAAACTAACAAACGGGCTTCTATACTGCTAAATCAGTCTACCCCCCAATCAAACTTGGCAGTACACCAACCAAACTTGGCAGTACACCAACCAAACTTGGCAGTACACCAACCAAACT
>CAZQVW010000043.1:0-13812 GCA_964596865.1 uncultured Bacteroidaceae bacterium | reverse complement strand
GCAAAAAAACTGAATAATCCCGCGGAAAAGCTAACGCTCCCTTTGGTGCGCAGCAACGCTCCCTTCGGTGCGCAGCAGCGTTCCCTTCGGTGTGCAACAGCGTTCCCTTCGGTGCGTTAGCTTTAGGGCGCAGAAAAATTTCCCCAAAAGGGGGAATTCCTATACTCGCTGGGGGAATTTCCGATACGCGCAGGCTATTAACTATAGGGGGCGGGTCAATCTTCTACAAAACACGGTAGAATCTTCTACAAAACTTGGTAGAAATAAAATTACAGTGGGTCTACATCGAAATAGATGTAGAGGGAATGGAGGCGCGGCAGAGCGTGCACCCGCTCTGCCATGGAGAGGAGGGCTTGGCGGACGCTATGGGTGGAAATGGCGGGAGATACTTTGAGGGCGGTGCGGCGCAAATGAGCCATAGAAACGCGTGATACCTCCGGTTTGTCGGGGCCCAGCACTCCCCCTTTGAAATAATCCAGCATCATCCGGCTCATACAGGCGGCGCCCTCCACCACTACGCGCTCGTCCTTATGCTTAAACCACACATAAATGAGCCTATAGAACGGCGGATAGAAATATTTTTGGCGCTCGATTAATTCGCTTTCATACATTCCCTCGTAATCGCCCTCCACCACTTGCTTAATCACAGGATTGTCCGCTTGGCGAGTCTGCAAAATGACAGTGCCCTTGGTATCGCGGCGACCGGCTCTGCCCGCCACCTGCATCATCATCTGGAAAGCCCGCTCGTGAGCGCGGAAATCGGGCCTGTTGAGAATCTTGTCGGCATCCACAATGCCCACCACTCTGACATTGCCGAAATCCAGACCTTTGCTCACCATCTGGGTGCCAATAAGTATGTCTGTCATACCGCGGGAAAAATCGCCGAGGATGCGCTGATAACTAAGGCGGGTGCGGGTGGTGTCGAGGTCGAGGCGCGCGGTGCGGGCCGTGGGGAAACGGCGGTGCACCTCTTCCTCTATCTTCTCTGTGCCATAACCAAAGGAACGGAGGTCGTGGCTGTGGCAATTGGGGCATTCATTTGGCACACTGAAACTGTTGCCGCAATAATGGCAGTGGAGACGATGGTCTTCAAGGTGGTAGGTGAGCGACACATCGCAGTATTGGCAGCGCGGCACCCAACCACAATTAGTACACTCCACCACGGGGGCGTACCCCCTGCGGTTGAGAAAAAGGATTACCTGTTCATTATGCTCCAGAGCTTGGCGGATTTCGCTTTCCAGGTCGGGCGAAAAAGGAAAGCGCATGAGTTTGCGGCGCTGGAGGTCCTGGATATCCACCACCCTCACTTCCGGCAACATCACCTGACCGTATCGCTCCGTAAGGCGGACATAACCGTATTTATTGGTGGCGGCATTATGGTATGTCTCCACACTGGGAGTGGCTGTGCCCAATAGAACTTTTGCCCCGCATTGGTGAGCCAGTACGATGGCCGTGTCGCGGGCGCTATAGCGCGGGGCGGGGTCTTGCTGCTTATAACTGGGCTCGTGCTCCTCGTCCACAATTATTAGTCCGAGATTGCGATAAGGCAACAACAGTGAGGAACGCACACCCAGAAGTACACCATAGGGCTGCGGCCCCGCCTGTTTGAGCCATACCTCCACGCGCTCATTGTCCGGAAACTTGGAATGATAAACGCCCAAATCTTTGCCAAACACACGGCGCAGGCGGTCGGTAATCTGCGTGGTGAGGGCTATCTCTGGCAATAGGTAGAGCACCTGCTTGCCCTCGGCCAATACCTTGCGGATAAGGCGGATATAAATCTCTGTCTTGCCGGAGGAGGTTACGCCGTGGAGCAGACATACTTCTTTTTGGCGAAAAGACGAAAGGATTTCGTCATAGGCCCGTTGCTGGGCGGCAGACAAGGGCAACTGCTCTGAAATGGCGCCCCCATTCTTGGCATTCAATCGGCCCACCTCGTAATCGTATATCTCCATCACTCCCTTGGCTTTCAATCCCGCCAAAACAGCTGCCGATGCCGCACTCTCTTTCAATAACGCAGCCTTGCTCACCTCGCGGATGAGACCGGTATTTTTCAATTTCAGAGCTAATGGAATATCGGCCATTTCCACCAATTTCAGCAACATTTGATAACGGCGCGGTGTCTTGTGGAGAGCTTCAAAAAGGGCGTTGAGAGCGTTTTCACTGAGGTATTTTTTGTTTAGGCGCACATGAGATTCTTTCTTGGGACGGAAACCGGTGGCCAGCCTCTCGCCCGCTTCCGCTACGCCCTTGTCAATCAGTGAGCGCACTACGCGCAAAACTCTCTGCGCCCCTACCACTTTCTGCAAGGAGGCTACAGTGTGGCTCTTATTGTCCTGCAACAAAGTGGCCACCTCGCTTTCCGTAGGCGTCAGCGCATCCCAATCGGAAAACGCTTCATTAAGGCGGACGGTGGTCTCGCTCTCTAATTTCAATCCCGCTGGCAGGGCGGCCTTCATCACATCACCCAGTGAGCACATGTAATAATCTGCTATCCATACCCATAGATTTAATTGGCTGCGGCTCACAATGGGATGAGCATCGAGGACATCAACAACGCCTTTCAGTTCATAATCCCCCTCCGGCTTTTTGTCTGACACACTTTTCACTACACCCGCATACACCTTGTTGCGACCGAATGGCACCACCACGCGCCGCCCCACTAACTCCTCGTTAGTTTGGGAGTTCTCCACGGTGTAGGTAAATGTGCTGCCTACCGGTACGGGTAATATCACTTCGGCGTATTTCATTATTGCCTTTTTCCTGAAAGTTAGTTGCTTTTGGTTGAAAATGATTTACTTATTTCTGAAAACCAGTTGGTTGTTATCCTTCTCCATTCTCGAGGGTGTCGGGTCCATTCACGAGGGTATCGGGATTTTCATCTGTAAACCATTTCTTATACATCACATAATGCTGAGCGATGCCTATATTGAGCTCTTTGGCCTGGGCGGGGTCTACTTTCTTTATGAACTTGGCAGGCACGCCGCCCCACAATTCGCCTGCGCCCACGCGGGTGTTTTTCAATACCAGTGCGCCCGCGGCCACTATCGCGCCTTCGCCAATTTCGCAATCGTCCAATAATGTTGCGCCCATACCGATGAGAGCGCCATTGTGGATTTTGGCGCCGTGGACGGTAACATTATGCCCGATTGTTACGTCATCGCCAATCTCTATGGCGGCTTTTTTATAAAGGGTGTGGAGACAGGAGCCGTCCTGAATGTTCACGCGGTTGCCTATATGGATATAATTCACATCGCCGCGCACCACGGCGTTAAACCATACGCTGCAATCATCGCCCATCACCACTTCGCCAATGATTGTGGCGTTTTCGGAGAGGTAACAGTTGTGCCCAAATTGCGGCGTGAGCCCGCAGATTGTTTTTATCAGTGCCATGTTGGTTGAGAGAATAGAGTAGTTTGTTAGTTGATAGAGTAGAGTAGAACGTAGGTTGAGAGATTAGAGTAGTTTGTTAGTTGATAGAATAGAGTAGAATGTAGGTTGAGAGATTAGAGTAGTTACTTATTTTCGGCAAAACTATCTTTTCTATTCTATCAACTCGCATTCTTCTCTATTCTATCAACTATCTATCTTCTCTATTCTTGT
Source organism: uncultured Bacteroidaceae bacterium (assembly GCA_964596865.1). GTDB lineage: Bacteria > Bacteroidota > Bacteroidia > Bacteroidales > Bacteroidaceae > UBA6382. The sequence continues at coordinate 10,209 of CAZQVW010000043.1, read as the reverse complement.
ATTGGCTGACAGGCCTCAATTAGCCATTGGCGGTCGGCCTCATTATCGAGCAGGGGCATTAGTTTTTCGGCCACCATAGAGTGGTAGGTGTTTATCCACGCGATTTCGTCCGAAGTGAGCAAACGCCAATCCACCGGCTTTAGGTCGATGGGGCATAGCGTGAGCGGACGGAAAGCCATGAAAGAGCCAAATTCAGTTTTCAGATGGGGCACACATAGCAGAACATTTTCTGTGCGGACGCCGAAGCGTCCTTCCAGATAGATGCCCGGCTCATCGGTTACGGTCATGCCGGCCGTGATGGGCGCCCCCACATAATTCATGCGAATCTGATGAGGCCCTTCGTGAACACAGAGGTGAGCGCCAACGCCGTGGCCGGTGCCGTGGCCATAGTTGTAGCCATACTGCCACATGGCGTAGCGGGCGGCGAGGTCAAGCTGTGTGCCGGTGCTGCCTTCGGGGAATCGGGCGCGGCTCAGTGCGATATGCCCTTTCAAGACCAGCGTATATACCCTGCGCTCTTCGTCAGTGGGCTCGCCGCCCAGTAGGATTGTGCGCGTGATGTCGGTGGTGCCGCAAATGTATTGCGCACCGCTATCCACGAGCAGGAGGCCTTCCGGTTTCAGAGGTGCATCAGTTTGGGGCGTGGCCTCGTAATGCACTATGGCGCCGTGCTCCTTATAGCCCGCGATGGTATCAAAACTTAGCCCGCGGAAATCGGGCCACTCGGCCCTGTATTCCGTGAGTTTCTTATCGATAGACATCTCTGTTTCATCGCCTTTGGCCACAGCCGTCTCCAGCCAGCGCAACCACTTCACCAAGGCCACGCCGTCTTGCTCCATCGCCTTTTCCATACCGCGAATCTCGCTCTCGTTCTTCACGGCTTTCAGTGGAGCGATGGGTGAAAGGGCCACCAACGCGCGCCCACGGTTGTGGTCGAGACACACCTGCGCCAACGCCACATTGGTTTGTGGCGAGAGCATGATGCTTTCTCTGACGCCGGCAATGGTGCGAGCGCATTTATTGTATTCTATAACGCGGATTTGATTTGCTTGCAGATATTCGTCCACCTCCGGAGTGATTTTCTGCGGGTCGCAAAAGAGGAGCGTCTCTTCATTGCCCACCAGTAAGTAGGCCACAAACACAGGATTGCAATGCACATCGCTGCCGCGGAGGTTTAATAGCCACGCCACCTCGTCCAAAGCTGTTACCAGTAGGCGCGAACACCCGTGGGCCTTCACCTCGGTCATCACGCGCTCAATCTTGCTCTCCACCGTCTCGCCGGCCCATTGCATTGGCTGGATTGTGATAGGAGTATCGGGGATTGGCGGTCGGTTTGTCCACAGTTCATCGGGCGCGGAGAAGTCGGCCACCAGCGCGATACCGTCTTGCATCAGTTCGCGCTCTAATTCTTGGGCATCATTCAGGGCGAAAACGCTGCCGTCAATGCCTACTTTACTGCCCTCGCCCATCTGCTCATAAATCCATTGCGCAATAGTGGGCGTGCCCTCCACCCGCTCTTTCATTAAGGCGAACGGTGTGCCCTGCAACTGCTCTTTGGCGGCGATGAAGTAGCGCGAGTCTGTCCATAAGGCGGCGTCTTTTAAGGTTACCACCGCAGTGCCTGCGCTGCCTGTGAAACCGCTAATCCATTTTCTGCACTCCCAATGCTGGGGCGGGTATTCGCTGGCGTGGGGGTCGGTGCTGGGGATGATATATGCCTGTAAATCGTGATCCTCCATCCATTGCCTCAACTGCTCCACGCGCTCATTGATTGTCTTGTTCATAGTATTCTGTTTTCCTTTGGGAAATAATTTATTGCAAACTTACATAAAACACAGGAATTTAGCCCCGGGAATAATAAAATCTTTTTCCTGCCATTTTCCTTTAGCCGATAATTTCCGGCAATCTCTCGCTCTTATTACGACAATGCGGGGAGAAAGGAAAAGAGAAGTGGGGGAAAACAATGATGAGCTGTTATATTTTCCGCCTTAGGGCGCGAAAGATGAAGGAAAGGTGCTGGGTGAAGGCAGTGGTGGCGCCATAATGGGCGGACATGATATTATAGCGCTCAATGAGGGAGCGACGATGATTTTTCTTAGTCATACCGCCCTGAAGAAAATCGGCGAGAACGGCGTGGGTGTTGGCGTTGGGTAAAGAGAGACGGGCGCCCTCCTGCAATATGCGGATACACCAATCGTAATCGGCGGAGAAACGGTAATTCATATTATAAGGTGTGCGCTTGGCGATGTCGGTGCGGGCATAGAAAGCCTGATGACAAACGAGCATGCCGTCCTTAAACGAATGCCACGAGAGATTTTCCGGTGGAGCAAGGTGGCGAGGGTGGAGGAAAGTGCCCGAATCGTCCACTATGTCGGTATGACCATAGACCACGCCGGGCAATAGGCGCTTCCCCTCGCTGGCGGAGGGGATATGTCCGGAGGTAGCGGGAGGCACACCCACCTGCTGTTGAGGTAAAGCATCGGTAGCGGCAGGGTGGGCGACAATATGATTTGCCCCTATAGCCTTCACTGCAGTTTTGGCTACGATGGCAAGCGTGTCGGTGGCGTGAAATTTATCGCCCGCATTGAGGAATACGATATAATCGCCTGTAGCCATAATAATAGCCTTGTTCATGGCGTCATAAAGCCCGTGGTCGGGTTCGGAAAGGAGCGAAATCTCGCGCTGCGGGCGCAGCCCACTGGCATTGCGCTCCTGATATTGGCGGATGATGGTGAGCGTTTGGTCGGAAGAGCGCCCGTCCACAATCACATGCTGGATATGGGGGTGGGTCTGCTCCTCCACGCTCTTTAATGTCCTTTCCAGTAATGAGCCGGGGTTCCACGTTACGGTGGCCACGGTGATTTTTATTTCGTTGGGGTTCATAAGGTTTTTTGTATTTACTAAAGGCGGAGAATTGTCGATACAGATAATCTTTTTTGGGTTAAGAAAAGTATCAAGACAGCTCTATTTCCGTGCATTATCAAGCAAGCTGTGATAAAGACTTATATATTTTTCAGCAACAGCGCGAGGGGAATAACAAGAAGTGGCCTTTTTAATGGCGGCAGCGGACAAGGAAGCGTAATCCTTGTTATCCAATATCCAACTTAGGCCACGAGCCAAATCCTCAGAATCACGCGATTTTGCCACATAGCCATTAATCTTGTGGTCAATCTCTTCCGGAATGCCCCCCACGTCAAACCCCAAGCAGGGCACGCCACAAGCCATCGCCTCCATGATGGTGTTTGGCAAATTTTCTGATAAAGAAGGCAATACAAAGACATCACACGCATTATATACGCCCACTATCGTTGCCGCATCGCGTATATATCCCATCGGATACACCGGCATTTCAAACGCGTCCTCAAACTCGCTTGCGTTGCCGCCCAAAATAACCACTGCTGCGTTGGCGAGATAAGCGGGATTCCGAGATATTAGAATTTTGCAGGCTTCCACCAGAAAGCGCATCCCTTTATTTATGTTTGTAGCCTTTTGTGCCACAAATAAGATGAGCTTTTTGTCTGCAGGCAAATGGAGCTGATGGCGCGCTGCGTCTTTGGATGTTCTCTTGAACACCGAGGTATCTATCGGATTTGGGATACTAAGTACTTTGCGCCCACTCAGCAAACCGCTCTTACCGGCCTGCGAAGCCAGCCACTTGCTGCAGGCCACAAATGTAAGACTCCCGCGCTGATATATCTCTTTCTTACGATTAAAAATGCGGGTAGACAGATTGCGCGCGCCCCTGTTATTGTGAGGCAAATAGGGACAAGAGGAGCATTCGGTGATATACCTTTCGCAATCCATGGCCAAATGACAGATACCTGTGGCAGGCCAAATATCGTGCATGGTCCAAACCACCGGCTTGCCGCTATCTAATATTTTCTTTATGTCCTTAAGCGACAGCATCCCTTGATTAATCCACGAAAGATGGATAATATCCGCATTCTTAAACCATGGCAAGCGCGTTATATCCGTGCCGCAGAACCCCGTGTCCACATCCCATAGATGTTTCTTCTTAAAATGCAGGCATACAAAGATACGCCAGCGCTCCCAAAGGAAATTCCAAACGCTTTTCCATCGGCGTGGCAATTGCTTTACGGTGGAATCATTGCTTTGCTTGTCTTTCACAAGCATTAGGGCCCTGATGCCACTGTCGTTCAAGGCCTCTTTTAGGCGATTGGCGGCCACCGCCGCACCGCCATTGCTTTCGCTTGTATTAACTATCAGCACATTCATAATTTCCAGCAGGGATTTATTTCTTTTTCAGTTCGCCGCGATAGTAATACCCGCAAGAGAAAACAAAGAAAACGGCGCGAAAGAAGCGTATCACGGGACGCCGCTCCTCCGTGTAGAACAAGCAATGCTGATGGCGCACAAAAAACACTATCTTCTTGAAAAAGGCCACAGGGTCGCGCTGAATCTGCAATCGGCTCATATATTTGGCTGCGTCAAGCGAGGTTGTGTGAAAAGGAAACTGCTCCAAAAACGGCAACACCATCTTAAAGCGGCGGCGCACCACCGATTGCAATTTCTTGTGGTGGAAGACAGAAACACTGAAATATTGCCATGCGCCGGAAGAAAGGAGCTTGTGGCCCACGGGCTTGGTAGCAGTGGCGGCATCGGCGTGGCGCCGGAAATTCACAAGTGGGCGTGGCACATAGGCGATACTTTCTTTCGCCGCAGCCAAACAAGCTAATTGGCAGTCGTAATAGAGAGCGATGTCCTCGCCATGCTTTAGGTAATCCAGCATCTCGCGGCGAAAAAGCATGGTGTGGCCTGGCAGCGGACAAATATAAGTACAACGAATGAGATGATAACACGGGATGCGCAAATCGGGACTAACGGGAAACCCGTCATCAGAAAAGGGCACAGACAGTCCTGAGCAAAGCCATTTATCGCCAATGGCCGCGGCTTGCATCTCCAATTTCTTGGGCTCCCAGACGTCGTCCTGATCGGCAGTGGCAATATAATCGCCTGTGGCCCGCCGCATGGCGGAAAAGAAGTTGCCATTGATGCCGTGGATGCCGCTCTCATTATTATATATACGGATGCGGGCATCCTTTTGGGCGTAATCGCGCAGGATTGAGACGGTATTGTCATTAGAATTATCGTCCTGAACGATAATCTCATGTATTGGGTAAGTCTGGGCGAGGATACTATCCAACTGCTCTGCAACATAGCGCGCCCCGTTGTAGGTGCACACCACCACACTAATAGTTAGGGGCGTTTTCTTTCCCACTGACGGCTGTTCCGATTGTTTTGGCGCCGCACTTATTTGAACAGCAGGCTCATTCATGGGACAGCGGGATTTGGGGCAGCGGAGGTCGAGGCTTTGGCGGCGCAAGGCGAGTTATTATCCGTGGCGCAGGAAGTGTGTGCGCAGGGGTTGGCATCGGCCTTTGTGGGGCATGCCTCGGACAATGTGGTTAAAGTGGTGATTGTGGGGTGGTGGCCGCAAAGGGGGCAGGCCTCGTTGTGGCTGGTTTCGATGGTTTGGAAATCCATTGTGAGGGCATCAAACATCATTAGGCGGTTGGTGAGCGGCTTGCCAATACCACAGAGATATTTTATGGCTTCGGCGGCTTCCATAGTGCCAGCCATGCCAGCCACAGCGCCCAATACACCGGCTTCTGCGCATGTGGGCACCATTCCGGCGGGGGGCTGATCACCATACACGCAGCGCAGGCACGCGCATCCCTTCTCCCACGTGAATACCTGCCCTTGAAATCTCAGCAATGCCCCACTGCAAAAGGGTTTGCCCGCCATAACGCACGCATCGTTGATGAGAAATTTTGCCGCGATGCTGTCTGTGGCTTCCACCACAAAATCATAATCAGCCAACACCTCTTGGGCGTTGTTGGCAGTGAATTTCTCCGGATAAGGCCGCAGGCTGACATGGGGATTGATGGCGCGCAGTTTCTCGGCAGCGGAGATAACCTTGAAATGCCCCACATCGGCTGTGGAATGCAGCACCTGCCGCTGGAGGTTGCTCACGTCCACGAGGTCGCCGTCCATCAATCCTATGGTGCCTACGCCTGCGGCGCAAAGATATGTGGCCGCAGGGCATCCCAAGCCCCCCACACCGATGACGAGCACGCGGCTATCCATCAGTTTTTCTTGTCCTTCCACGCCAATCTCCTTCAGCAGGATTTGGCGGCTATAGCGCTGGGTTTGTTCTTCGGTGAGAGGGGGCATGTTCTTCTATTTTTTATTTCTGTTTTCCTTCAGCAATTGTTCATACCACTCGGGGTTTTTGCCGAAGATGGCGCGCAGGCGCTCCTTATCAAACTTGAGTTGGCGGTCGTAGGTGTAGATACCGTTTTGTTCCTGCTCCACATCGGTGAGCTGGGTGTAGGTATACCCGTTGATGTAGGGGAAGGAGAGGATGGTGTCGATAGTGCCGGAAAGGCGCGTGTAGAGCGCCTCCAAATCTTTGGGCCCATCGCCGTAGCCCCATGTCTTGTCGGAATATTTCTGGATTACCCAACCGATGCCGCCCACCTCGTCGAGGAAGTAGGGCTGACCCGAATAGGGGGCTTCCTTGTCTTTATTTAATGTGGGCACGGTGCCATCGCCTTTGAGGGTGAGCTGCTTTTTCAAGGCGGCGGGATTGCCCTCATAGTCGTGGAAAGACCATATATCCGTCATCTTCTGATGGTAACCGCCGCTGACATCGTGGACGGGACGGTAGTCGAGGTTGTGGGTGAGGGTATAGACGTCGGCAAGCAGGCGGTCGTGGTTGGTGCCGTCGTTGGAGCGACTCCACGTCTCGTTAAACGGTGTCCAGATGATGATGCTGGGGTGGTTGCGGTCGCGCGTAACCACTTCTTCCCACTCGGTGAGGAAATTGCGGGCGGCAGCCACGCCATTGATGTCCATTCCCCACGAAGCGGCCTCGCCCCAAGTGAGATAGCCCAGCTTGTCGGCCCAATAATGGAAGCGCTCTTCAAACACTTTCTGGTGGAGGCGGGCGGAATTGAAGCCCACGGCCATAGCGCGCTCGATGTCGGCCTTGAGGTCGGCGTCGGTGGGAGCTGTCCACACGCCCTTAGGATAGAATCCTTGGTCGAGCACCATACGGAGGTAGAGAGGCTTATTATTGAGATAGACCCTATTGCCCTCGATATGGATCTTGCGCATACCAGCATAGCTCTCCACACGGTCTATCACCTTTCCATCCTTATTAATAACCTCGTAGGTGAGGTTGTAGAGGAACGGACTTTCGGGCGACCACGTCTTAGCTTTTTTCACGGGCACGATGACGGTCATCGGATTGGTGGCTTTCTCGTTTATGGAGGCCACCGTCTTGGAACCGTCCTTAAGCGTTACGCGCAGGGAGAGGCCCTGTTCCAGGGCGTAGAATTGCGGTTCGATAACAAAGCGGGAATTATCGAGGTCGGGCTTCACGTATGCACTTTTGAGGCCGTGATTATCCACTGCCTCCAGCCAAACGGTCTGCCAGATGCCGGTAGTGCGAGTATAATAGCAACCGGAGGAAAAAAAGTTGTGGCTTTGTTTGCCGCCGGTCTGTGCACCGCCGCGCAGGTCGTCTTTCACCCACAGGACAAGGTTGGCTTCCTTACCGGCTTCCACGTATGGGGTAATATCTATCTGAAACGATGATGACCCGCCCCAATGTCTTCCGGCTAACTTCTCATTAACATAAAGTGTGGAGAAATAATCCACGCCACCAAAGTGGATAAGGATCTTTTTGCCCTGCCAGGCGGCGGGGATGCTCACTTTGCGCTGATACCATATCGCGGGAATAAAATCCTTGTAGCCCACACCGGATAGTTCGCTCTCGGGGCAGAAAGGCACGGTAATCTTGGAATCGAAGCCTTGGCTTTTAATGAATCCGCGCCCCACTCCGGTATTACTTAGGTCGAATTGATAAGACCACGTACCGTTGAGATTTATCCATTCGGCGCGCTCAAACTGTGGCCGCGGGTATTCGGGTCTGGGAATGTTGTTGTCGGCCAATGCTGCCACACACAGCAAGCATGCAAGGAAGGTGTGTAGTAGTTTCATAATGATGAGAAAAAGATTTTTTTGGTTTTGAATTGGAATTATCGTTTTGTTTGAGAGAGAGGGGCCGATTTTGCGCAGGCTCGCTTATATATAATAATGTTAATCGTTGATTTCGTGTAGCGTGTATTCGGACGACCCGTCAAAGCAGTGGGTGCAAATCCGGTCTTTGGGCAGACCGATGGCCTCCACCAGCGTCTCTAATTTGGTGAACTTCAGACTGCTTAGGCTTAGCCTGCGCGCAATCTCGTCCACCATGCGCTGATAGCGCGGGGAGTTGGTGGTGGCGTATTCTTTCAGGATTTCCTCTGTGGGTTCGCAGCCCTCAAAATCCTCTATGATGCGGCGCGTGATGAGTTCGCGGTCGGATTTGGAGGAAGTGAAGTTGATAAAGCGGCAACCATACACCAGTGGCGGGCAGGCGATGCGCATGTGCACCTCCTTGGCGCCCATCTCCATCATTTCGCGCGTGTTGTTGCGCAACTGTGTGCCGCGCACGATGGAGTCGTCGCAAAAGAGGAGGCGTTTGTCCTTTAATAGGTCTTTATTGATGATGAGCTTCATCTTGGCCACGAGGTCGCGCGTAGCCTGATTGGGCGGCATAAACGAGCGGGGCCACGTGGGTGTGTATTTGGCGATGCAGCGCAGATAGGGCACGCCCTTGCCCGCGGCATAGCCCGTGGCCATGCCGATTCCGCTGTCGGGAATGCCGCAGGCGCAGTCTACTTGGGTCTCACTATCCTCTTTGCCCATGGATTCGCCACAGCGAAAGCGCACTTCCTCCACATTCTTGCCTTCATAGCAGGAAGTGGGGAAACCATAGTAGACCCACAGGAAAGAGCATACCTGCATCTTTTTGTTTGGGCGGCGCAACTGTTTATACCCCTCGGCCGTGAGCATCACAATCTCGCCCGGGCCCACGTAATGCGCCGTCTCATACCCAAGGTTGGGGAACGCTGTGGTCTCTGATGTGACAGCGTAGGCTTCAACCGCGCCATTGGCATCGATTTTCTTGCCCACCACTATTGGGGTGCGCCCCCAACTGTCGCGAGCCGCGATGATACCCTTCTCCGTGAGGATCAGCATCGAGCAAGACCCCTTTACGCGACGGAAAACATTCTCTATACCCTCCACAAACGTGCGGCCGCGTATGATTAGCAGCGACACTAATTCGGTAGGGTTGATTCTGCCCGATGTAAACTCGGACAAATGTTCGCCCTCTTGGATAAGCTCGCCGGCCAGTTCCTCCAAATTATTAATCTTGGCCACCGTAACCAATGCAAACCTGCCCAAATGGCTATTTGCCAGCATTGGTTGCGCATCGGTGTCGCTGATGACGCCGAGGCCGGCGTTGCCGTCGAATTTATCCAGCTCGCCCTCAAAGCGCGTGCGGAAATAAGAATTTTCCAGATTGTGGATCTCGCGCTCAAAGTGGCCGTCGTGGTTGAGTGTGGCGATACCGCCGCGGCGCGTGCCCAGATGAAATTGATAGTCCGTCCCGTAGAAGACGTCTGTAATACATTTATGCTTACTTACAGCACCAAAAAAACCGCCCATTTGCCGATTCTTATAGTTTATGAATAATTAATGGGGGATTGCCCCCTTTTCTGCGCCTCCTTCCGCTTAGTTGCGGAAAAAGGAAGCCCAAAATTACGCATTATTTTCCATTTCGGGGCTCGTTAGCGCCAAAAAGTGGCGGTCGGCTTGGCAGCGTGAACTTTTTGTTGTACTTTTGCCGACAGTTTAAGGACGTCCCTGTAGTTCAATGGATAGAACAGCAGTTTCCTAAACTGCTGATTTGGGTTCGATTCCCAGCGGGGATACTTTGTTTTCCGGCACTTGTTTCGCCTTTGGCCAAACAAGTGCCTTTTTTAGTGCGCACAAATTTTTGACACATTCCTTTTGCTATTAAAATTATGCGCATAAATTTTTGTTTTCCACGCGAATTACCATGAATGTTCACGAATTGTCATCAATTAATTTATTAGAAATTCGTGGATAATTTGTGGCAATTCATTTGGAAAAAGATATGGGCGTGTATTTGCCGCCAAATAATTCCGGAAAATGCGTGGATAATTTACGAAAAGCAGAGAGAAAATCAATTTTTCCCGTCCTGCGGCGAAAAAAGTGCGAGATAGTTTGCGTTCACAGTGCTGTAACAATAAGTTAACAGTACTGTTTAGT
>CAZQVW010000042.1:0-13949 GCA_964596865.1 uncultured Bacteroidaceae bacterium | reverse complement strand
TTCATAGAGAAGAATGTGAAACCGATGGTTTAAAGATAATGTATTACAGTTTTGGTAAACACACGAGCCAAATCTGTAATTACTCTCTTAGCACTCAATATGAGTATTTCATACCAATCTAATAAACAATTGAAATAATATTTTTTGCTAAATGAGAACCCCTGATATTCATACCACACATGTGGCTCTGCCACAGATTTATGCTTACACCACACCGCAGATAAAGGCACACGACGGCTGGGTGAAGATTGGTTATACAGAACAACAGAATGTGGAAGACCGCATAGCAGAACAGTGCCATACCGCCGACGTAAAATGGCACACGGAGTGGAGTGGCAACGCTGTGTATGAGAACTCTACAAAGACTTTTCACGATACCGACTTCCATGCTTATCTGCAACGGCTCGGCGTAAAAAGGCAGCCAGGCACGGAGTGGTTTAATATCAGTGGTGAGAAATCGGAGATTTGTTTTTTCAGATTCAGGAAGAACCATGGAGTCATAGAAAAAGGTCTGACATCTGCCTATCAGCTTCGCGATTCACAGGAAGCTGCCGTAGACATGACATCTGACTTTTTTGACAAAGGTGGCAAGGACTTCCTTTGGAATGCCAAGCCTCGGTTCGGCAAAACACTCTCCGTCTATGACCTCTGCATGAGGATGGAGTTGAGGAGTGTGCTCGTAGTTACCAACCGCCCTGCCATTGCCGACTCATGGTATAATGACTATGAGAAGTTTGTGGGGCCAGACAAGTATCTATTTGTCAGCGAAGTGGACGTACTTAGGGGGAAGCCTTGCTGCCTGAGCAGAAAACAGTACACAGAACGGATAAAGTCGGGCGCAAAGCAAAAGCGAATAATTGAGTTCGTGAGCTTGCAGGACTTGAAGGGGTCGCTGCATTTCGGCGGAAGATATGACAAACTGAGGGAAGTGGCAGAACTCAATTGGGACTTGCTCGTTGTCGACGAGGCTCATGAAGGTGTTGACACTTTTAAAACCGATGTAGCCTTCGACCAGATTCACCGTTCGAAGGCGTTGTATCTCAGCGGCACTCCTTTCAAGGCTTTGAAAAATGAGAAGTTTTCTGGCGATGCGATATTCAACTGGACTTATGCTGATGAACGCAAAGCACGCCGGGACTGGGACGACTCACGAGGAACGAACCCTTATGGAGATATGCCACAGCTGAATATGTACACCTACCGCATGAGCGACATCGTAAGGGATGAGGTGAGCCGTGGCATTGACCTTAGTGGCGAGACTAAGGAGTATGCCTTTGACCTTAACGAATTCTTCCGTGTGGAGCGCGGACATTTCGTCTACGACGAGCAGGTTGATAAGTTCCTTGACGCACTGGTAAGTCAGCCTCGCTTCCCATTCTCAACGGACAAGCTGCGTAGAGAGTTACGCCATACGTTCTGGTTGTTGAACCGTGTTGACTCGGTAAAGAAACTTGCTGAAAAACTTCGTGATACTGCACGTCATCCTGAATATAAAGACTATGAGATTATCATTGCTGCCGGTGATGGCAAGACCGACAATGACGAGGAGATAGAGGACGACAAGGCTATAAAGCGTGTGCAGAAAGCCATCAGCGAGCATCCTTACACCATAACGCTGTCGGTAGGGCAACTCACCACGGGTGTGACTATACCGGAATGGTCGGGCGTATTCATGCTGAGCAATGTGAAGAGCGCATCGCTCTACATGCAAGCGGCATTCCGTGCTCAGAACCCGTATATGTACCGAGGTGCAGACGGACAATATCACCGTAAGGAGAATGCTTATATCTTTGATTTCGACCCGGCACGCACCCTCGACCTGTATGAGCAGATGGCAAACGGACTGTATGCTGACACTGCCGCCGATAGAGGCGACAGCGACAAACGCAAACAACATGTCAGGGAATTGCTCAACTTCTTCCCCGTGATTGGAGAAGACGACAACGGTGAGATGGAAGCTCTCGATGCTGAGAAAGTTCTGTCGATACCACGCAAACTGCGCTCGCAGGAAGTGGTAAGACGTGGATTTATGAGTAACTTTCTCTTCCAGAACATCAGCAATATCTTCAGCTGCCCTTCTGCCGTAGTCGATATTCTCAATAAAATTGCTCCGGCGCAGGAAGGCAAAGATAAGGATGTTGACAGTAAGATGGCGGAAGATGTCAATGTAGACGATGAAGGTAATGCAGTGGCAGACGGCAAACAGGTCATTGGCTTGCAAAACGGACTTTTTGGTGACAAACTATACAAAGAGTTAGAGGATGGCTTTGCCGACCAGGTTAGCGAGAGCGTTGACAAGATGCGAAAGGACGAAAGTTCAGAGTCGTGGCAACTGTCAAAGCTAGTTGATGATACTGCAAAGAAGTTCGGTGACATACTCGTGGCTCAGGCAAAGAATCAGTCAAAGGAAAACGGTCACCCTCTGACAAAGCGAAGTGAGGGTAGGCTGCGCATTGCAGCAGCAAAGAAGTTGCATGAGAGTGCTGGGCATATAGTGAGTGCTGCACAGATTGAACTCAACAAACTTGAACACCAGTGCAAGGAAGATAGCCGTGGTAAGACAAGCCAGGAGCAGGCTGCTATTGAGGCCGAGACACGAAAGAAGAAACTGCAAATAGTAGAGGATACCAATCGCAAGTTTGCTGAAAAGCTGCCTGAGGTGAAAACTGGCTTGGTGAATGCAGCATCGGAAGCTGTTATACTGCAAGAGACCAACGACAAGAAGCAGACTGTCGAGGACAAGGTGCGTGACCACCTTCGTGGCTTCGCACGTACCATTCCGTCGTTTCTAATGGCATACGGAACAAAAGATACGACTTTACGTCATTTCGAAGATGGTATTCCAGACAACGTGTTCCTTGAAGTAACTAGCATCACAAAGGACGAATTCCGCCTGTTACGTGATGGCGGTGAGATTGACAATCCTAATACCGGAAAGAAGGAACACTTCAACGGCAACCTCTTCGATGAGACCGTCTTTGATGATTCAATAAAGGAGTTTATGTCTCTCCGGCATAAGCTCGCCAACTATTTCGATCCAGCACTGAAGGAAGACATTTTTGATTATATTCCTCCACAGCGAACTAACCAAATTTTCACGCCAAAGGAGACGGTTAAGAATATGGTTGATATGCTGGAAAAAGAGAATCCAGGTTGCTTTGATGAGCCGAACAAGACATTTGCAGATTTGTACATGAAGTCGGGAATGTATATCGCTGAGATTATTCGCAGATTGTATAACGGCAACGGTCTACGTAAAGCTTTTCCAGACAGCAACAAACGATTGCACCATATTATCACACACCAAGTCTACGGTCTTGCGCCTACAGAGATTATCTACAAGATTGCCACCAACTATATTCTCGGTTTCGATGAAGGCATTAAAATTTCTGAAAACGAGCATCATTTTCGCATGGCTGACGCATTACCAGCGGCAAAAGATGGAAAGTTAAAGGAATTAGTAGATAAGATATTTGGATAGAAATCGATTAGAACCGCCACAGACATGAGTTGTGACGGTTTCTTTATTTAAGCATTGCTGTCTCTTGTTCTGCGAAGTTGTTCCAGTTGGGCTGCAAGCTCAGAATTGGCTTTCAGCAGTCTCTCGTTGTCTGCCTGAGCCTTGAAAAGTTTTTGCTCATGCTTGGCAAGTTCGAGATTAGACTTCCATTCCTTAAGTTCATCCGGAGTGAGCTTTGAGAAGATGCGATAGTGGGTGAGGGCAACTGTGAGGTCGTTAATCTGCTTCGTCTGCTCTTTATGCTTGATCTTGGAGTCTTTTAGTTTCTGCGTATCCATCCGAAAAGAACCGGCTATCAAGTCGGCTCTTTTCGGATGAATACTCTTTCTGCGATGCTGATAAACAGACAGCGTGGAAAGATTTTTTCTAAAATAAGCCCCTTTAGCCAAACAAAGTCAGTTCATGCGTATCAGGCCGAAATACTCTAACTAGTGTATGGCTTTTTATAGCGATTTTTTTGCGTTCAAAAAACATACAAAAGTTGGCTTATTTCGGACGGATAAATATAATGAGACTTTATTTTTTATTAGCTAACCTAAGCAAAGATTGTTTTGCAGTTAATTATGTGGTTAAGGGACTTAATACTTTATAATCTTGCCCATAAAATAGGCTATCTGGCGGCACCACCAAGGCCAATCGTGAGAGACATCAGTGCCCCAATAGTCAACCCACGCCGGTATGTTTTTCGCTTTGAGAGCGCGCTCCATTTCGCGAGTGCTTTGCAGCATACCGTCTTCCCATGCTCCTTGACCCACGCAAAGGATGATGTCGCGCTGGCGATAAAGTTGGAGATATGGATGATTGTCCGGCATAAGCCAAAGAAAATCCTGCGGAGAATTGGCGTAGGTGAGGTCGTCTTTATAAGAACCAAAGAAAAAGCCAGCATTGTAAATGCCACTTTGCGCTATAAGAGCGGAGAATAATTCCGGATGGCGAAAGAAGGAATTGGCTGCGTGGAAACCGCCCATCGAGCAACCTGTAACTATCATTTGTTCGCCTTTCGGATTTACTTCCGGAATGAGCTCGGTTATGATATAATTAAACCATCGCTCGTGGAGCTCCAATCTTTGGCGCGGGTCGCCTGAGGTGTTGCTCCATGTCTCGGCGTCAATACTGTCAGCACATACAAGATGAATGCTGCCATCTTCAATAAAGGAATCGAGGGCGTCCACCATACCGAAATTTTCGTAATCAAAAAATCTGCCGTTTTGCGAAGGAAACACCAAAACACCACGGCCGCGTTCGCCGTAGGTTTTGTATTCCATATCGCGCTGAAGAGATTTGCTGAAATGCTTAAAGTATTTTGTAATCATAATATTATTGTTTTAGAAGGGGTTATGCGCGTTGGTGTACGTAATTATCAAAGGCTTTCACCTCGTCCATTGTCTTCAGACGGACGGTGTACATCTGCTCGCCCATTGCAGAAACCATAATCCCCTGCATCCTTTCACACATCACCATGTTCTGCCCATAGCGCTGAAGGACCTCTTCGTGGGAATGAACGTAATTATGAATATCGCGACGGGAGGCAAATGCACAATAATATTGCTCACCCTCTGAGGTATGACTCTCGCCAAAGGCAACCATGTCTGCCCAGATTTTATACACATCAGTGGAGTGGGCATAATTGATCATATCGGGCGTATAGCCTCCGGCTGGGCGCATATTCACCTCCAATGCCACAAAATCACCTTTACGCCCTAAATTGGCGCGGTCGCGATCCAAGCGGAAGTACTCTAAATGCACAAAGCGATTGAATACACCGAAGGCCTTGACGGTCTTGCGACCAATTTCCTTAAGAGCATCGGGCATCTGCTTGTCTACATAATAGAAGAGATCGAGCTGTTGATTTACGATGTCCATGATCGATGGTGGCCAGACGGTCATAGATTCAAACAAGCTCTCTCCATCGCGCCCTATCACGGCATCGTAGGAACAGATGTTGCCCGTAATAAATTCCTCTATTACATAATCGTCCGCATTTGCTTCTTTGTTGAAGAAATCACGCAGATGCTCCTCATTCTCAATTTTATATGTATTATTCGCACCAACACCGATATTAGGTTTCGCTATTAGTGGATAACCCGTGAGGGCAATGAAAGCCAAAGCCTCGTCAATTCCCTTTTTTGCCAAGCACTGGCGCGCGGTGGGAATGCCGTTGGCCTGATATATGGCTTTCATGTGGGATTTTTGCTTGATGTCTGCGATATGAGAAAGGCGAATGCCTGTATTGATATTGAAATCGGTGCGCAAGCGGGCGTCTTGTTCCAACCAATATTCGTTGTTTGATTCAATCCAATCTATCTTACCGTATTTCCACGCAAAATATGCCACTGCGCGATAGACTTGATCGTAATCGCCAAGGTTGTTTACATAGAAACACTCGGTGAGAGCTTCCTTGAGCTGGGGGAGGAGGCTGTCATAAGGAGTGTCTACTATGCCCAGGACGGTAACGCCGTCTTGTTTCAGCCTGTGGCAAAATTCCCAATAGGTCTGCGGGAAGTGGGGAGAGATAAAAATAAAATTCATGGTGGAGTGGAGATTAATGTTTGTGTCTGTTGGCGCGCTTGCGGCGGATGTCTGCTTTCATCTTGGCCGCACCAGAGCCATGAAGCCCCGTAATATACGTTTTCTTCTTGGCTTTGGTACGCACCTTGACTTGCCCTTGATCTGTAATCTCTTTCTTTGGCTTAAAGGCTATGCCCTGTTCGCGGGCATGCTGGAGTTCGTCTGCTGTGGGCATTGTGTGATTTTATTTTAAGTGGATTAATAGCGATTGCAAATCAATGGTTTATAAATATTAATGGTGGAAAAGACGGATGCCGGTGAAGGCCATCGCAATATCGTATTTATCGCACGTGAGGATGACATTGTCGTCGCGTACAGAACCACCCGCTTGAGCGATATACTTGACACCGCTTTTGTGGGCGCGCTCAATATTGTCGCCAAATGGGAAGAAAGCGTCAGAGCCCAAGCAAACGTTGGTATTCTTACTAATCCAGGCTTTTTTCTCCTCCATAGTAAGGACATCCGGCTTGTGGGTGAAGAATTGCTGCCAAACACCATCTTTAAGGACATCATCGTGCTCCTCGCTGATGTAGACATCAATAGTGTTGTCGCGGTCGGCGCGGCGAATGCCATCCACCCAAGGGAGATTGAGCACCTTCTCATGCTGGCGCAGCCACCATATATCGGCTTTATTTCCGGCAAGGCGCGTGCAATGGATGCGACTCTGCTGACCGGCACCGATACCGATGGCTTGACCGTCCTTGACATAACAAACGGAATTGCTCTGGGTATATTTAAGGGTGATGAGGGCAATCTTAAGGTCGCGTTTGGCTTCGGGAGTGAAGGTCTTGTTTTGGGTGGGAATGTTGTCAAACAAACTGTCTTGGCTCAAATCTATCTCATTACGGCCCTGCTCAAATGTGATACCGAAGACCTGTTTCCTCTCAATAGGATTAGGCTTATAGGCGGGGTCTATCTGAATGACATTATACGTGCCTTTGCGCTTCTGGCGCAGTATGGCAAGCGCCTCGTCCGTGAAAGAAGGAGCAATCACACCATCGGACACTTCGCGCTTGAGCAATTTGGCTACAGAGGCGTCGCACTCGTCGCTCAAGGCCACGAAATCGCCGTAACTGGACATGCGGTCGGCTCCTCTGGCCCTGACATACGCGCAGGCAATCGGCGAGAGGGGAAAATCGATGTCGTCTACAAAATATATCTTCTTTAATATGTCGGTGAGAGGCAGTCCAATCGATGCTCCGGCGGGTGAGACGTGTTTGAAACTGGCAGCGGCAGGCATTCCGGTGGCAGCTTTCAGTTCTTTAACCAGTTGCCAAGAATTGAGAGCGTCAAGAAAATTGATATAACCGGGCCGACCATTGAGCACAGTTACCGGCAGTTCGCCTTGCTCCATGAAAATGCGTGAGGGCTTCTGATTGGGATTGCATCCGTACTTGAGTTGAATTTCTTTCATTGTATTGTTTGTTGAATTATGTTTATATATCTTGTTTCTAATCGGGTGGGTTATCATTTTTTCTTTTTTCTATAGGCTTTCTTTGCCCAGAGATTTACGCCCATATACAGCTGGGCGCCCAATAATATGTTTTGACAAGAAAAAGTGGACTTTCGGTAAGCGTAGGTGTGAGCGTTGAATGCACCTCCTGCGAAGAAGCGATTGGTATTCCAGACAATGGCCAGTTTACCGATAAAATCAAAATTGATATTACTCAATCGGTAGATTTTTTCGCTGGAGACACTTTTGCCGCGAGTGAAATTGTAGCCAATAGCGGGGGCGGTTGAGATATTAAATAGGAAATTGCGAGCGAAAACCCAGTTGTAAGTGTAGCCCAAAGAGATGGAATGATTATGATAGTGCACTTCATGTACCTGAAGGGCCTTATTGAGCATGAGCTGGCCGTCTGCATCGTAAAAAGCGGAGGGCAGTTGCTCGTAATTGAAGTCGATTTTTTGCAGCGAGTAGGTATAGCCAAGGATAAACGCACCACTACTGCGTCTTTGCACCGTGGATTGGCTATACGCGGCGGGATAGGAAAAATGCCTGTGGTTGAAGATATAGTAGAAATGCAGGTATTTCATGTGGGTGGAGAGGCCGGGGAATTCTTGGTCGCGCGAGGCCTCTCTAATCTCTTTGTCAAAACCGGATATGCGCGAAATCCTATATCCGTTTACATCGCGCTCATAATAATAGTCCACTCCAAACATAGGGGCATAGAGTGAAAGATAGATATTTGAGTTGTTGGACGAGATGTCGGAACCAATATTAATAGTCCACCCCAGAAACAATAGGCTGTAGCCCACATAAGGGCCGATGGTTACTTGGGACTTTGGGTGGAAATAGAGAGTTTGATGAGATTTGTCGACATCGCTTCTGCCTCGGAGCCAAATCATTTTGTATCGCCAATCAGAGCGTGTCATAAGAGTGAGATTATACTTGTTTCGCTCGATATAATTTGTATCTACTGCCAGAGCTTTATCCAGCAGGCGAAGCAGAAAGAAACGCTTCTTGGGATTGGGCGAGGGTAGGGAGTCTGTAAGCGCAATACTGTCTGTGTGGGAAAAAGTATCTACATTGGGGGAAATGGCTTCCACCTTGTGTAATACGGTCTTTTCCTTGTAAAAAGAATTTGTAGCCTTATGATTTATCGGTTTTAGCATTAGGCTGTCAACATACTCGGATGCGGCAGCCTTTTTGTTAAGACCGCAAACCATCAGAACGAGAATAATCAGAAACCACGTGCGCATTCTCAAAGTCTAAAACTTACCAAGAATGCGATCCATTACCCAATTTACCGAGGTGGCGCTTACGGAATCGCACGTGCAGATAGCTTTTTGTTGAAGGTGCTCCACCACCTGTTTTATTAAGGGCAATTGCACGTAGGGTGGGTTCTCTACGTGGAAAGTCTGCTTGCCGGATTCGTTATAGAGCGTGATGGGCTCGTAGGTGAACACGGAAAAGCGCAGACTGCCCCTATTACCGATAATTTCGATACGGTCTTCTTTGGCGGATTCGTGACCAACGAAACACCACGAACCAGAGCCCGGCAATCCGTCTGCAAAACGAAAACAGGCGCTCACGGTATCTTCAGATTGATAGAGCCCTCCACGATTGGAGCAGTAGCCTTTGGCCTCTATGATCTGACCGAAGATACATTGCAAAAGGTCAATCTGGTGGGGCGCGAGGTCATAAAAATAACCTCCGCCGGCGATGTCGGGGATAACACGCCAGGGGAGGTCATGAGAGTTGTAATCCAAATCGCGTGGGGGCACAGAAAAACGGATCTGCACATTTATCACCTCGCCCACGGCGCCGTCTTTCACCAGTTGGCTCACTTTCTGGAAATAAGGCAACTCCCTGCGATAATAAGCCGCGAAGCATGGGATACCGGTCTGCTGCGAGACACGGTTGATGCGATTGCAATCCTGATAGTTGGAGCAAAGGGGCTTTTCCACGTAGGCCGGTTTTCCGGCCTTGAGCGCCATGATAGCGTAGGTTACGTGGGTGGAGGGCGGTGTGGCAATATAGACGGCGTTTACCTCGGGGTCGTTGATGAGTTCGGAAGCATCGGTATAGAAGCGGGGAATATTATGGCGTTCAGCGTAGGAGCGCGCTTTTTCGTAGGTGCGGCTCATCACTGCCACCACCTTTGAGCCCTCCACCAGCCTAAAAGCCGGTCCGCTCTTCTTTTCGGTGGCCTCGCCGCAGCCCACAAAGCCCCAGCAAACGGTGTCTATTTTTTGCATAATGTAATTTTCTTTGTTTTAGTAGGTTATGATAGGAACGAGCGGGCGAAAGGCTGTTCGCATAATAAGCGCGATGGGCTTTTGAGGCTTGTCGTGCTTATTATGCGTGATAGAGCCTATTCCAGACTGTGGATAACCAGTCCGCTACGGAGTTTCGGTTCAAACCAGGTGGCCTTTGGCGGCATTATCTTACCGCTGTCGGCAATGTCCATAATCTGCTGCATGGTGACGGGGTAGAGGGCGAGAGCCATTTTCATCTCGCCGCTGTCCACACGCCGCTTCAATTCTTTGAGACCGCGCAGACCACCTACGAAATCGATGCGCTTGTCGGTGCGGAGGTCGGTGATACCCAATAGTTTGTTAAGAATGAGGCGCGAAGAGATGTCTACATCCAAAACGCCGATGGGGTCTTTGTCATCATACGTGCCGGGGCGGGCTGTGAGGCAATACCAATGCCCCTCGAGGTAGAGCGAAAACTCGTGTAACTTTTTGGGTTTGTAGATTTCCGCGCCCTTATCCTCTACCACAAAGTCCTCATTCAGTTTTTGGAGGAATTGTTGCGGCGTCATGCCGTTGAGGTCTTTCACCACGCGGTTGTAATCCAAAATGGTGAGCTGGGAAGCGGGGAAACACACGGCCATGAAGTAATTGTATTCCTCTTTACCAGTATTATTGGGGTTTTGACGCGCTTTTTCTGCGCCCACCAAAGCGGCGGCAGCGGAGCGGTGATGGCCATCGGCGATATAGAGCGACGGCATGTGGGCAAACTCGCTGGTGATGGTGTCAATATCCTTTTTATCAGAGATAACCCACAGTTTATGGCCGAACCCATCCACCGGAGCGATGAAATCGTATTCCGGCGTAGTGGCGGCATATTTATCTATGATCTTCAAAAGGACGGCATTGTCAGGATAAGCAAAGAATACGGGTTCGAGATTGGCGTTGTTCACGCGCACATGCTTCATGCGATCCTCCTCCTTGTCCTTGCGAGTGAGCTCGTGCTTTTTGATGACACCGTTGAGATAATCGTCCACGCTGGCGCATACTACAAGGCCGTATTGAGTGTGGCCGTTCATAGTCTGGGCGTAGAGATAATAGTTGTCGGTGGCGTCCTGCTTGAGCCAACCGTTTTTTTGGAACTTATGGAAGGTATCGGCTGCACTCTTATAGACGCGCTCATCGTATTCCGATGTGCCTTCGGGGAAATTAATCTCCGGTTTGATGATATGATACAGCGACATCTCGTTGTCGCCTGCCTCAAGGCGCGCCTCTTCGGAGTCGAGGACGTCATAGGGGCGGCTCTCCACCTTTTCCACCAATTCTTTTGGCGGGCGGATACCGCGGAAAGGCTTTATTTTTGCCATAGCTTGGTGATTGGAATAGAGTAGGGTGATTGAAAGGAATAGAGTAGGCGGAGAGGTAATAGTCTGAAGCCGTTTACAATTATCCATCTTCAAACTAAATCATATTTAATCGCTGTTTCCAGAAAAATAAATACTCTGTTCTCTCCGTCTACTCTATGCTGTCATTTTATTTGTTCACTTGGAATTTGGTGATGCCCTCCTTAAAGAAGCCCACAATCTGGTTTGCGGCAGCCAAGCCGGCATTGATATTGGCTTCGGCCGTCTGTGCGCCCATTTTCTTGGGAGTGGCGAAATAGCGGCCGGGGAATTTCTGGGCAAACTCGGCATCGGCATCGGGCTTGATGTCGGCGATGTATTTCAGGTCATCGCGCTGCTCCATAAGAGCGAGGAGCGACTCCTCATCTATCACCTCCTTGCGAGCAGTATTGATAAGGATGCCCCCCTTCGGCAAACGGCCCACCAATTCGGCGTTGATACTCTTGATGGTCTCCTTTGTGGCGGGGATATGAAGGCTCACAATATCACTGGTGGCGAACAATTGCTCGTTAGAGTCCACTGCTTCTACACCTGCAGCCTCGATAACCTCCTTGGGGCAATAGGCATCATAGGCTTGCACCTTCATGCCAAATCCTTTGGCTATTCGAGCCACATTTCTGCCCACATTGCCAAAAGCGAGGATACCCAGGGTCTTGCCTTTGAGCTCTGTGCCGGATTTCCCGTTGAAGAAATTGCGGACGGTATAGACTAACAGACCCATAACCAGCTCCGCCACGGCATTTGCGTTCTGGCCGGGAGTATTCATTGCCACCACATTGTGGGCGGTGGCGGCCGAGAGGTCGATATTGTCGTAACCGGCACCGGCTCTCACCACGATTTTCAAATTCTTGGCGGCGTTGAACACCTCGTCATCCACCTTGTCGCTGCGGATGATGAGGGCGTCAGCATCTTTCACTGCATCGAGCAACTGGGCTTTGTCTGTATATTTCTCCAATACGGCCAGTTGGTAACCGGCAGCCTCTATCACATTCTTTATACCCTCCACTGCCACGGGAGCAAAGGGCTTTTCTGTTGCGATAAGTACTTTCATAGTTTTATTGATTATTTAGGAGGTAATATCATTAGCCTCGTGATGATTTTAGTGCTTGGCTTCAAATTCTTTCATACACTCCACGAGCGCTTTGCAGCCCTCGATGCTCATTGCGTTGTAGCAGCTGGCGCGGAAGCCGCCCACGGAGCGATGGCCCTTGATGCCGACCATGCCTTTCTCGGTGGCAAACTGCATAAATTCGCCTTCCAGCTCTTTGTATTCGTCGTTCATCACGAAGCAGAGGTTCATTCGCGAACGGGCATCGGGCTCCACTGTGCCGCGGAAGAGCTTGTTGCGGTCAATCTCGTCGTAGACGATGTTTGAGCGCTCGATGGCGCGCTTCTCCATTTCCTTTACGCCGCCATGGGCCTTCACCCAGCGCATGGTGAGCAGAGCGGAATAGATTGGCACCACAGGCGGGGTGTTAAACATCGAGCCCTTGTCGATGTGGGTGTGGTAATTCAGCATTGTGGGGATCTTGCGGCTCACCTTGTCCAGAGTGTCCTCCTTGATGATGACAAAGGTAACGCCGGCCATGGAGATATTCTTTTGTGCACCGCCGTAGATTACGGCATACTTGCTCACGTCCACAGGACGGCTCAAAATATCGGAACTCATGTCGGCAATCATAGGGATAGGCGAGGTGAAATCCTCACGAATCTCGGTGCCGTAGATAGTATTGTTGGAGGTGAAGTGGAAATAGTCGCAGTCGGTGGGGATAGTCCAACCCTTAGGGATATAGGTGAAGTTCTTGTCGGCGGAAGAAGCCACTTCCACCACATCACCAAAGAGCTTGGCCTCCTTGATGGCCTTTGAGCTCCAAGTGCCGGTGTTCAGATAGGCGGCTTTGTGCTCCAGATAATTGTAGGGAATCATACAGAATTGTAAACTGGCACCGCCGCCGAGGAAGATTACCTTGTAGCCCTCGGGGATGTCCAGCAATTCTTTCATCAAAGCCTCGGCTTCGGGCACTACGGGCTTGAAATCGGCACTGCGGTGGCTGATTTCCATCAGCGAGAGGCCGGTACCATTAAAATCTAAGCAGGCTTGAGCCGTTGCTTCAATCACTTCGCGGGGCAGGATGGAAGGGCCCGCATTAAAGTTGTACTTTTTCATTTTGGGAAAGATTATAGGTGTTAGTGTTGTGTGATTATTGTTTCTGTTGTCGCTGTTTGGCGAATCAGAATTGTTTTCTTCCACATTATTAATGTTTTCTGGCGCAAAATGACCGTTGCCCGATGCGGAATGGTCGGTATCATACGCACGATGACCGTTTTCTCACGCAGAAAGCCTAACTTTATTATAGAATGTGTGGCAAAGTTACTAATTCCACGCTTTATAAGACAATATAGCGCCATCTTTTTTTATTTAAGAACCCGAACAATCAAAGATTACGTGGGCTTTGGGCATAATAGTTTGGGCGAGAGGCTTTGCGGCGTGTAGATAAGATTTCTTTGATTACCCTTTCTGTCGCTAAACGTATGCTCGATTCCAAAAGCCCCCTCGCAGGTTGAGTTTACGAGGCTCAAAATAAATGGCGTGGGGGAAATCATGTTTATTAACCAATGCATTGTGCGTATTAACCAATGCATTGTGCGTATAAATTGTTCCCGTAGCAAATTGATTTTACTCGTGATAACGCCAATTATTCCCGCAAAAAAACTGAATAATCCCGCGGAAAAGCTAACGCTCCCTTTGGTGCGCAGCA
>CAZQVW010000041.1:0-14002 GCA_964596865.1 uncultured Bacteroidaceae bacterium | reverse complement strand
TAACTAAACAGTACTGTTAAGATAATGTTACAGTACTGTTAACGCAAACTTCCGCGCGTTTTTTCAAAATTAGCTCGAGCATTTTCGTGTTCTGTGCGAGCGTTTCCGAATTTATGGCGGTGATTTTTGAGAGTAGGGCGATATAGCTTTTACCCGCAAGGAGATGGTGGGGGAGGGTAGGACTTTCTGTCGGATTTTTATTTGTGGTACAAGTCTTACGGTGAATATTGTTTTGTGTTTTGTCGCTATATCTTACCTTTTTTACTACAAATTGCCACATTTTTACGGAAAATAAGCGAAATACATTATTTTTTGAGGCAATTATTTTGGTTGAAAAAACAAAAATGTTACCTTTGCGTCCAATGAGACATACAAAATATCTAATTCTATGAATATTAATCAAATCCTAAACTCAGACAGTCAGGCACTCTTCGCAATTAATCTACTTCTGCCGCAGCTCAGCGGCGAGCGTGAACCGATTTCGGAACAACGGCTCTCCTCTATCCTCAAGTATCACAACACTCGTATCTATGTGGGCTACGAATTTGGTCAGCCTGCCGGTATGTATGTGCTGGCTGTCACGTCTGTTCCCTCCGGCGATAAGGTATGGCTGGAGGATGTGGTGGTATTGCCAAAATATAGGGGTAAGGGATTTGGCCGCCAGTTGGTGGAACACGCTATCAGTGAGGCTAAACGCCTTTTCCCCGATGCAAAGATGATGCTCACCTCGCGTCCCTCACGCGAGGAGGCCAACCACCTTTACTCTACCTTATTTAATAAGCGCAACACCAACGTCTATACGCTTTAATGCGCATAGAGTGAGCCTATAGGGGCGGATTTGCCGTAAAACGGCGTGTCGCGGAGCCCCTCGCGACAAATATATTTGGAGTGGGGTGATGGTTATTTGTCCCACAATCGTTACGATTGCAAAATACAATTGTAACGATTGGATTTTATGCTAAATTATTGTTTCCCAACCGTTCCGGTTGTCGGGCGGATAACACGCCGCTGCGCGGCTGATCCGCTCCTACGTGGTCTATACAAACACTTTCTTGTCTTACCGGACACCAATAATTAAAAAACAGCGGATTTTTTCAACAGCCTCGTATAAACCTGCCTCTGGCGGTTGTATCAATCCGCCCTAATTCCCTTTCAGGATTTCCTGCATCACTAACCCCGCAATCATAAATCCGAACATCGCCGTGGTATGAGCCATTGTACCGTTGATTTGCGCTTTAGAAGAACACCACTCGTGGTTGAGCAAATCCTCGCGGCCTGGCCCGCCCTTGGATTTGGGGCACATACAATGGGCTGTGCCGCAGGTATGCTGCTCGCCGAGGTTCTGCTTTACTTCCGGACTGTAGACACACAAAAACTTGTGGGCAGGAAATTCCCTATTGTGCTTGAATTTGCGCCTTAGAGCGCGAGCCAGTGGGCAGCCCTCCACTTTCCAAAACTCACTGACGCGAATTTGGGTGGGGTCGATTTTCAGGGCGGCGCCCATGGAGGAAAAGAATGTGCAATCGGCGCGCGTGGCGTTGAGGATGAGCGTGGCTTTGTCTTTTAGCGAATCAATGGCGTCGATGACAAAGTCGTAATCGTTCAGATTAAAGAGGGGGGCGGTGTCGGCAGTGTAGATTTCCTGCACGGCCTCCACCTCGGCTTTCGGATTAATCTGCAATAGTCGCTGGCGCAGGGCTTCCACCTTCACCATGCCCACGGTCTGCATGGTTGCCATCAGTTGGCGATTGACATTGGTGATACATACGCGGTCGGAATCCACGATGGTGAGGCGCCGGATGCCGGAGCGCACAAGGCTTTCCGCGCACCATGACCCCACGCCGCCTACACCAAAGATTATCACCCTTTTCCGGGCGATGGAGCTCATTGCGCCCTCGCCTACCAACAGTTCTGTCCTGTTGAAAATAGCCTTTTCTATTGCAGTCATAATTATTTCTTTTAGCGCCGTTTGGGAAATCGCTGCTCCTTTGGGGATGCGCCCGCCTTTTGAGCCATTCGCCACCCACATGAGCGAATGATTACGCAAAAGGGAGAGCCTGACCTGCCCCAGCGGGGCAACCCGCGCGCCAAATCAAATTACAAATGTACGCATTTTATCCATTTCCGGCAAGAATATGAAGCTGTTTCTCTTTATATTGCCAATAAAATTTATTACTTTTGCAAGTGTGTTGGGGCAATAGGAGCATAGGCTGGCAATAAGGCTTACTGCTATTGGCAGTGTCGTTACCCAGTGGTTGGCAGTGTCATCTTCCCCCGTTGCCCTCGCATATTGTAGCAACCATCACGCAAAAACAATCACAATAAATACGAAAATCATGAGAGTAATACCACAACTTAGTTTTTCGCAGGCCTTTAATAGTGCCACAAGTAGGATATTCCAGTTTACAGGGCGCTCTCGGCGCTCCGAATATTGGTGGATGACAGGTTTGGTGTACCTGATTAATCTGGTATTGAGCAGTTTGTTCAACGTACTGGCTTGTGTCGTCATCTTCTTGTTGTGGCTCGCCACCATTCCCCTTACTTTTCGCCGCCTCCACGATAGCGGAAGAAGTGGCTGGTGGTGGGGAGCCGGTGTGATTTTGCAAATCGGTTTTGTTTTCGCTATGATTTATGATGTGGTGGCGGCCAGTATCAGTTATTACGCATGGGAAAACGATGGAGTCCAATTCTTCATTCATTTTCTCGCCAAATATTCCATTTGGGCAATTATAATTGGTATCTACAAGATTGTTATGCTTGTTTTCATGTGCTTGGACAGTGAAGAAGGCTCGAACAAATACGGAGAATCGCCCAAGTATGTGGAGGACGATGAGGAGGAGCTCACCTATATCAACGAGTAAATTGCTCACCCCCTGCTTTTCCTCTAATTTCTCAGTAAAACGCGGAAACATATATCAAAAATCAGTTTAAGCGGAAAGAAATTAGTAATTTTGCATTATGCCCAAATGCAATGACAGATGAATAGCCACATTAACGCCAACAACGGGATTGCTTTGCGTAATCAAGTTTCTAAAGCAATCTCGGAATATTTCAAAACGCAGCCTGTTTTGAAAGCATGGCTGTTTGGGTCTTTTGCTCGCGGCGAGGAAACCGCCCAAAGCGATGTGGATATATTGGTATCAATCGACCGTTCCCAGCCCGTAGGCCTAAAGTTCTTCGGAATGTGGAACGATTTGGAAACATACGCTACGATTTAGTGCCTGCCGTAAGGATGAAGGCGCGTGGTTATAGCACAAACGAAATCTGCAAGATTACTGGGCTTTTGCGCGAAGAAATAGAAAACATTTAGACCATGATAATTACCGCACTACAAACAGACATAGTCTGGGGTAAGCCAAAGGAGAACGCCGCACTGATGGAGGCCGCTATTGAGGCCAACAAGGGGAGCGACCTCTATGTGTTGCCGGAAATGTGGAGCACGGGGTTTGCCACACAGCCCAACGGCATCGCCGAAAAGGACGAGGCTTCGCTATGTTGGATGAAGCGCATGGCAGAGAATACCGGTGCCGCCATCGCGGGCAGTATTGCCACAGACCTTGGCGGCGGCGACTTTCGCAACCGCCTATATTTTGTTAAGCCTACGGGCGAGGTGGCCTATTACGACAAGCATCACCTCTTCACCTACGGCCACGAAGACGAGAGCTACACTGCGGGGAAGAAACGCACGGTGGTGGAGTGGAAAGGTGTTCGCTTTGTCCTATTGGTGTGCTACGACCTCCGCTTCCCTGTCTGGAGCCGCTCAAAAGAAGACTATGACGCTATGATATATGTGGCCAGTTGGCCGAAATCCAGACAGGACGCGTGGAGCACTCTGCTTAGGGCGCGCGCCATCGAAAACCAAAGCTATGTGATTGGCGTAAACCGCGTGGGCGATGACCCTCAATGCCACTACGCCGGCGGCACTGCCATCATCGATGCCTACGGCCACACATTGAAAGAATGCAAGCCCGAAAAGCAGCAAGCTATCACGGCCGAAATCGATATGGAGACACTGGAGGCTTTCCGCCAAAAATTCCCCGTGCTCAAAGATAGAGACTAAATCCCTTTTCCCGACACTCAAACTAATTCTTATAATGACCAAACGACTATTGCTGGGCGATGAAGCCATAGCCCTTGGCGCCCTTAATGCGGGCCTAAGCGGTGTGTACGCCTACCCTGGCACACCCAGCACCGAGATTACCGAATTTATACAGCAAGACAGCGAGGCCAGACAGCGTGGCGTCCACTCCCATTGGTCCACCAACGAGAAAACCGCGATGGAGGCCGCCCTCGGCATGAGCTATGCTGGTAAGCGCTCACTGGTGTGTATGAAACACGTGGGCATGAATGTCTGCGCCGACGCTTTTGTAAACAGTGCCATCACGGGAGTGAACGGCGGATTGATAGTTCTGGCTGCCGATGACCCCTCTATGCATTCCTCGCAAAACGAGCAGGACAGTCGGTTCTATGGCCAGTTTGCCATGATTCCTATCTTCGAGCCCAGCAATCAGCAGGAGGCCTATGATATGGTGGCCGACGCCTTTGATTTGAGCGAGAAATTAAAATTGCCGGTGCTGATGCGTATAGTAACACGTCTAGCCCACTCTCGCGCCGCTGTGGTGGTGGGCCCCGAGCGCAAGGAGAACGCCTTTTCGCCCGCCGAGGAGAATAACCACTGGGTTTTGCTGCCCGGCATTGCCAAGAAGAATTATGTGGAGCTCATCCAAAAGCAACCGCTGATGGAGGAGGCCTCCCAACAATCTAAATACAACCGCTTGGAAAACGGCCGTGCTTCCAAGATGGGCATCATAGCCTGCGGCATCGGTTATAACTATGTCCGCGAAAGTAGCGGCGAGGATTTCAATATCCTCAAGGTGTCGCAATACCCCTTGCCGGAAAAGGAAATCCTGGCACTGGCAGAAAAAAGCGAAAGTCTGCTGATTGTGGAGGACGGTCAGCCTGTAGTGGAACAGGGAATCAAGGCTCTGTTGGGTAAGGACTACCCCGTGCTCGGGCGTCTCACCGGAAATCTGCCGCGCACCGGCGAACTTACTCCCGATAGCGTGGCCACCGCTCTTGGTCGCAGTTTTTCTGTGCCCTATCAGGCCGCCACGGTAGTGGCAGGCAGGCCGCCCCAGCTCTGTCAGGGATGCGGCCATAGAGACGTGTACGGAGCTCTGCGAGAGATAATAGATGAATTTCCCAACGCCCGCGTCTTCGGCGACATCGGCTGCTATACTCTGGGCGCACTGCCCCCGTTTAAGGCTTTGGCCTCCTGCGTGGATATGGGCGCGTCGATTACTATGGCCAAGGGCGCGGCTGATGCCGGCCTAAGGCCCAGCATTGCCGTCATCGGCGACAGCACATTCACTCACAGCGGTATGACCGGTCTGCTGGACGCCATCAATGAAAATTCGCCCATCACCGTAATCATATCCGACAACCTCACCACCGCCATGACGGGAGGCCAGGATTCCGCCGGCACAAATAAATACGAGGCTATCTGCCTCGGATTGGGCATGAACCCCGAACACCTGCATGTGGTTACGCCCGTGCCAAAGAATATCCCACTTATCGCCGACATTATCCGCAAGGAATTGGCCTATGAGGGCGTGAGCGTTATCATTCCTCGCCGCGAATGTGTGCAGACTGCTGCCCGCCACGCCCGTCAAAGAGCCGCCGCAAACAAAACGCAAGGATAATTGAAACAAGAATTACAAGACAGAAACTATTATGAAAAAAGATATTATCCTTTGTGGCGTGGGCGGACAAGGCATCTTGTCCATCGCCACAGTGATAGGCGAAGCCAGCACCGAGGCCGGCCTCTATCTGAAGCAAGCCGAGGTGCATGGAATGAGTCAGAGGGGCGGCGATGTGCAAAGCAATCTGCGCCTTTCCACCACCCCTATTTGGAGCGACCTTATCCCCAAGGGCGAAGCAGACCTCATCATCTCGATGGAACCTATGGAGGCTCTGCGCTATAAACCTTATCTAAAAGAGAACGCCACCGTGGTAACCAGCAGCACACCGTTCGTCAATATCCCCAACTACCCTTCTGCCGAAGATTTGCAAAAGGCTTTGGGAGAGTTGCCCAATGTCCACCAGTTGGAAATCGAGGCTATCGCCAAAGAATTGCATTCGCCCAAATCGGCCAACATGGTATTGCTGGGCATGGCCGCGCCTTATTTGGAAATCTTAAGTATTAATCAGCTCCGCCAGGCCATTGCCGCCATCTTCCAAAGGAAAGGCGACAAGGTGGTGGAGGCCAACCTCCGCGCTTTCGACCGCGGAGCAGAGGCCACCAATTCTTAAACAATCCTTAGGCGCATAATCCGCAGGGATAATCCGTCTATCTTTTGCCAATTTCGCCTACTTTTACAGCAATAGCTCATATAATATTCACCCACCCCTTCCACATTAAATAAATCCTTATGATCTATAATCCAAAAATGGAATGTATGGAGCGCGACCAGATGCGCGAACTCCAAAACGAAAGACTAAGAAAGACCGTCAAGACGTGTTACGAAAAAGTGCCGTTCTATCGCCGCAAGATGGACGCACGCGGTGTCACTCCCGATGACATCCGTTCCGTAGACGACATTCATAAGCTCCCTTTCACTACCAAATACGACCTGCGCGATGAATACCCCTATGGCCTTCAGGCTGTGCCGATGAGCGAGGTGGTGAGAGTCCATGCTTCCAGCGGCACCACAGGCAAACCGGTGGTGGATACTTACACCCGCGGCGACCTCGACATGTGGTCGGAGGGCGTGGCGCGCGTGCTTAGCGTGGGCAATGTGGGCAAAGGCGATGTGGTGCAGGTGAGCTACGGTTACGGCCTCTTCACCGGCGGCCTTGGCGCCCATGACGGAGCCGGCAAATTGGGTGCGGTGCAATTGCCCACCTCTGCTGGCAATTCCGAGAAGCAGATTATGCTGATGCACGACCTCGGTTCCACCGCCCTGTGCTGCACCCCCAGTTATGCGCTCCGCTTGGCCGAAGTGCTGGGGCATAGCGATAAATTCACGGTAGATGACATGAAGCTGAGAGTCGGATTCTTCGGCGCCGAACCTTGGACAGAAGGAATGCGACATGAGCTGGAGGACAAGCTCCATATCAAAGCCTACGACATCTACGGTCTCACAGAGATGTGTGGCCCTGGTGTGGGCGGCGAATGCGAATGCCAGCACGGCACCCACCTCTGGGAGGATATGTTCTATCCCGAAATCATCAACCCCGAGACATTAGAGCCCGTGCCGGAGGGCGAGTTCGGCGAATTGGTGTTCACCTCGTTAATGAAAGAGGCTATGCCTATTCTGCGCTACCGCACTCGCGACCTCACTCGCCTCCACTACGGCAAATGCGCCTGCGGACGCACTGCCGTGAGGATGGACAGAATCCTCGGCCGTTCAGACGATATGATGATTATCCGCGGAGTGAACGTGTTCCCCTCACAGATTGAAACAGTATTGACCGAGTTCTCCGCCTTTACGCCTTACTACTTCATTACCGTAGACCGCGTGAACAACGAGGACACTTTTGACCTCGATGTGGAGCTTCGCAACGAATATTTCTCACCCAACCCCGCCAAGCAGATGCCGTTTATCAAGCCGCTATACGACCGCATTGTTTCTCTCATTGGTATCAAGCCGAATATCCATATCAAGGAGCCCGGCGGCATCGAGCGTTCCTCGGGCAAAGCCAAGCACGTAAACGACAAGCGCAATTTCCATAACTAATCCGCAATCCTTCCCAAAAAACGATGAAAATCTTTTCTGACGAATTGGTGAGAGAGGCTGCAAAAGTGAACAACGTGGCCGACCTCGCCCATGCCACCATTGGCGAGACCCTCCTTGTAGCTCAATATCTGGAGCAGAAGACTGGCATTCCCTTTATCCGAATGGATCAGGGCAGTCCGGGTCTCCCCATAAATCACTATGGTGTGGAGGCCGAGAAGCGTGCTTTGGATAGCGGCATAGGGTCGCAATACCCCGCAGCCGCCGGAGTGAAGGAATTGAAAGAGGCCGCCGCCCAGTTTGTGAAAGCATTTATCAATGTGGATATCAGTCCGCGCGCCTGCATCCCCACCACTGGCAGTGTGGCCGGCAGTTTTGGAGCATTTATAGCTTGTTGCCAGCGCGATGAGAAAAAGAACAAAGTATTGTTTATCGACCCTGGGTTTCCTATTCAGAAAAGCCAATTGAGAGTCTTGGGGATAGAGTGGCGGGAGTTCGACATATATTCTTTCCGCGGGCAGAAGCTCCGCGCTAAATTGGAGGAAGAATTATCCGTTGGCGACATTGCGGCCATCGTGTACAGCAATCCCAATAATCCCGCTTGGATTTCATTAGAAGAAGAGGAACTGAAAATCGTAGGTGAACTGGCCACAAAATACGATGCCATCGTGATGGAGGATTTGGCCTATTTCGCGATGGACAATCGCCGCGACCTGTCTCATCCTTATCAGGAACCCTACGTTCGCACCGTGGCGCGCTACACCGACAATTACCTGCTACTGCTTTCTGCCAGCAAAATCTTTTCCTACGCCGGTCAGAGGATTGCCCTTGTTTGCGTGAGCGACCGCCTTTTCGACCGCCACTTCCCCGCCTTTGAGCATCGCTACCACGATAGCGGCGTTTTCGGTCCCACCTTCATCGCCAGTATCCTGTATATGATTACCAGCGGGTGTACGGCCACCACACAGTACGGCTACGCGGAGATGTTGCGCCTCAGTTGCGAAGGTAAGATAAATTTTGTGGAGGACACCAAGGCCTACGCCCTCCGCGCAAAGAAGATGAAAGCCATATTCCAAAGAAATGGTTTCACCATCACCTACCCCCGCGATGTGAGCGAGCCCATTGGCGATGGTTTTTTCTTCTCGCTTTCGTATCCGGGGATGAGTGGTAGCCAGTTGGTGCAAGAACTAATCCATTATGGCGTCAGTTCAATAAACCTTGACACCACGGGGTCCCACCAGCAGGGTGTTCGCGCCTGCACCTCACGTATGCGCGATGAGCTCTATCCTGTTTTGGAAGAGCGAATGCAGGCTTTCCACAACGACCACCCAATAGAGCATTAAAATCAAACGTGTTTGATTTGGCCGGCCAAACTGTTTAGGCCTCTTAATTGACCAAATTAAACTGCTTAAAACGATTTGGCCGAATCCATTTACTTCTCCTCCCGTAATCCAAGCTTTTCCTTTCTTCATGGACGACAAATCCCCCTACCTCCACCCGGATAAAGAAACGCTCTCCATCGCTGAGATACGCGCCCTGCAGCTTGAGCGCCTGCAAAAGACAGTCCGCCACTGTATGAACTCGCCATTCTATCGCAAGCGTTTCCATGACATCGGCCTTAAGCCGGAGGACATCCGCTCTTTGGACGATCTCCGCCGTATTCCTTTCACCACCAAGCAGGATCTTCGCGACACCTACCCGTTTGGCATGGCCAGTGTGCCATTGCGCCAATGTGTCCGCCTGCATTCTTCCTCCGGCACCACCGGCAATCCCACCGTCATCCTCCATACCCAGCGCGACCTTGACGAATGGGCTAACGCTGTGGCGCGTTGCCTTTGGATGGTGGGTCTTAGGCCAGACGATGTCTTTCAGAATTCCAGCGGCTACGGTATGTTTACCGGCGGATTGGGATTTCAATATGGTGCGGAGCGGTTGGGAGCGCTCACCGTACCGGCTGCAGCCGGCAATTCGCTCCGCCAAATAAAGTTTATCCGCGATTTTGGCACTACGGCCGTTCACGCAGTGCCCAGTTATGTAACGCGCCTCTACGAGGTGATGCAGCAACAGGGCATTGATCCACGCCGCGACACTAAGTTGCGCGTTCTGGCTATCGGTGCGGAGCCTCACAGTGAGGAACAGCGCCGCCGCATAGAGGAGATGCTGGGCGTAAAGGCCTACAATTCTTTTGGCATGAGCGAGATGTGTGGCCCGGGCGTGGGATTTGAGTGTAAGGAGCAAAACGGTTTGCATTTCTGGGAGGATTATTATATCGTGGAGATTATTAATCCCGAGACGCTGGAACCTGTGGCCGATGGCGAGATAGGCGAACTGGTTCTTACCACGCTCAACCGCGAGGCCATGCCCCTGCTTCGCTATCGCACTCGCGACCTCACCCGTGTCCTTGGTCACGATTGCCCCTGCGGGCGCCACCATGTGCGTCTCGACCGTATGCGCGGGCGTTCAGATGATATGATTGTACTGCGTGGAGTAAATATCTTCCCCATCCAGATAGAGAAGATCCTGATGCAATTCCAAGAACTTGGCAACAACTATCTTATCACGCTCACCACCGATCAAGACAACGACAATATGCTGGTGGAGGTGGAGATTGCCGATATGTTTACTGATGACTACGCCCGCCTGCAACAGCTCACGCGCCAGATTACTCGCGCCCTGAAAGACGAGATACTACTTACGCCCCATGTAAAGCTCGTGCCGAAAGGTTCGCTGCCACAGAGCGAAGGCAAAGCTGTGCGCGTGGTAGATAAAAGAAAAGTATATCAATGATTTTCAGAATAGAGTAGGAGGTGAGTTGATAGAATAGAGCGGAATGTAGGGGCGGGTTTTATACCCGCCCGCAGTTCAGAGTAGTTTGTTAGTTGAGAGAACAGAGTCGTTTGTTCTTGACAATTATTATCTACTCACTCTTCCATCCCCTAACGTCCCACTCTCTTCTATCACCTAACTAACTACTCTAATCTATCACCTCTCATTCTACTCTATTCTAAAAACCACTCTCTTCTAAAATGACTATTCATCAACTTTCCATCTTCATAGAGAACAAAAACGGCACTTTGAGCAAGGTGCTCAAGGTCTTAAGTGAGGCCGGCATCCAGATTATCGCGTCCACCATCGCCGACACAGTGGAATACGGCATCTACCGCCTAATTTGCAACAAACCCGTGCAGGCTTTCCGCCTACTGAAGGAGGCGGGGCTCAGTGTAACGATGAGCGATGTGTTTGCAATAGAATTAGACAACACCCCGGGCCAAGCCGCTAAGGTGGTGGACATCTTTTCGCAAAGCGGAATCAACATTAGTTACCTCTATTCTTTCTTATTCAACGGTAAGGGCATCTTGGTTTTCCGCGTAGACAACACCGACAAGGCGCGCGAAGTGATTTCTCTCAACAATCTGCCCTTTATCTCTGAAGACAACCTCAGCGATGTAGCCTAATCCTATTCTACCGGCCTCATTCGCTACGTCAGTCTAATCGGCTCCATTTGCTTAATCGGCCTCTTCTGTCTAATTTTACTCGGTAATTCAAACTCATCCCCCAAAACACTTCTCTCATGTTGCATTTTCGCATTCTTTTATTCTCAATCCTTTCGATTTTGTTGCCTTTATCTCTCGCAGCTGAGGATTACGCCCCCGCCTCTCCCGACTCGCTCAATTTTGCCGACAACGAAATGGGCGGCTTGGCCGATGCAGTAAACACTTTGGCCGACCACATCAAAGTACACGGCTATGCCCACGTGGGATACGACTACAACACCGGCGACGAATCCAACACCTTTGATTTCAAACGCTCACTTTTCTGGGTTCAAGCCAAGATAAACAAACGCTGGTCGTTTTTGTTTATGCACGATTTCAGCAGTGAGACACAGGAAATCTATACCGACTATCGTTTCCACAAATTGCTGGGTGTGAAGTTCGGACAATTTAAGAACGCGTTCTCTATGGAGAATCCCATCTCGCTCACAGCAATAGAATTGATTCAAGGCACCTCGCAAGCTGTGAATTATCTGGCTGGCATCGGCTCCGACCCCCTCTTTGGCAAGCAAAAAGGGCGCGACATCGGCATCATGCTTTACGGCGATGTGCCCCATACTGGTCTCCACTATGAATTTCAACTTCTTAATGGCCAAGGCATCAACTGTAAGGACGGCAATTCGCAAAAGGATGTGATTCTGAAACTGCAATACCGCATCATCGAGCCCCTACGCATAGTGGTGAGCGGACAGTTGGGCCACGGCCACGCGGTAGGCACGTCTGAGGCCAATCCCACTATCCATGTAGGCGACAATTATAAGCGCAACCGCTTTTCTGTCGGCGCTGAATTTAAGCGCTTCCCCTTTAATTTGCGCTCG
This sequence comes from uncultured Bacteroidaceae bacterium, assembly GCA_964596865.1. Classification (GTDB taxonomy): domain Bacteria; phylum Bacteroidota; class Bacteroidia; order Bacteroidales; family Bacteroidaceae; genus UBA6382. Next base: position 1,897 of record CAZQVW010000041.1, on the reverse strand, counting down.
GAATACCTGAAAGGTTGGGACGGCGAGGTGCAGAGCCAGGGCGTCTATGTAACCGGCTCCTACAACATCATTCGCAATCTCGATGCTGTGGCCTCCTACGATTATTTCGACCGCAACACCCACCTCGATATGCGGCAATCCAATTATACTGTGGGCGCGCAATATTGGTTCTACCGCAAATGCCGTATCCAATTGCAATACACGCGTTGTTGCCCCAGTTTCAAAAAGGAATATAATATCTTCCAACTGCAGACGCAGGTGGGATTTTAATAAACCAACAAATACTCGCGATGACTCTTCTGGAAAAACTTAATCAGACCGACCGCTTCGCCCACGTCAATGGGGTGAGGCTCACCTATGTGGGCGAAGGCGTGGCCCGCGCCGAGATGGACGTGAGCGAAGACCACCTCAATGGTGGCGGCGTCTGTCAGGGTGGCGCTATCTTCACTCTGGCCGATTTAGCTTTTGCCGCCGTGAGCAACGGTAGCGGCGTTCTCACTCTTGGCATCAATAATTCCATTTCTTTTTTGGCCTCTGCAGTATTGGGCGACCACCTCGTGGCCGAGGCTCGCGAGGATACCTCCGTGCCCGTAGCGCAAAACGCCAATCAGGGGCAGCAATCATCGTCGCTACCCCCGATTACAGAGCAAAAGCCCACCCCCACCGCAGGGCATAAAAAGCTCCCTCACGCCACGGTGCGCATCACCAATCAGGATGGCACTCTTATTGCGGTAGTTACCGGTTTAGCCTACCGCAAGCGCGAGTCTTTTCCCTTTGAGGGTCTGATGTAAGAATTTGAGCTTACTCTTGTTTTTCCAGAACTCTTAATTCCGCGGAATTAAACTCTTAATCCTTCGGAATTAAGACCTATTCTTGTTTTTCCCCTTCCTTATCGTTTTTCTCACCTTCATTTTTGCCGGCGTTCTGCTCGTCGGCATCTTTGAAGTCGGTGATACCATTATCCACCAGGATGTTATACCATTGGATGAGCTTCTTCATGTCATTGGGATAGACGCGGTCGTGGTCGTAATCCGGCACAAAGCGAGCCATGGCATCGGCCAGTTCTGCCTTTGATGCGTGTTTAAGGTCCATATCCACGCGCTTACCGCCGTTTTGCTCCAGCATAGAGGCGTAGATGTCCAATAGTTTGATGTCCTCACCGGTGGTATAGATAGATACATCGTTGAGCGAGGTTACTCTGTCTCTCAATCCCACGTTGAAACGGTGTTTTTGAGCGTCCACGCTCTCCACGATGATGGTGTTACCGCCGCGAGCCACTAATTTGTATAGCCCACTTTTGCCACTGATGGCCAAAATATTTTCTTTCATTTGAGTTAGTCTATTTGTTTTGCGTTGCAAAGTTAATCATTTTGGGAATGCGCTCCAAATTGGGGCGCGTGTTTTGGCAACAATATCTTGCAATAATATCTTATCCACCCCTTTACGCTTGTTTGCCCCATTAGCGTAAGCGGAATTGATGAATCTGTTGAAAAAGTTCGGTTAGTTGTAATTATGCCACATTTTCTGGTTTGCAGAATAGGACTTGCCCTTACTTATTCTTGCAGTTTATTCTTCTGTGGGGGATTCTTGGCGTTTGGCCTCGTCCCAAATGGCATCCATTTCCTTGAGAGACATGGAGCGGAGGTCGCGGCCCTGTTTGATAGTGTGCTCCTCCAAATAATTGAAGCGGCGGATGAATTTGCGGTTGGTGCGCTCGAGGGCATTGTCGGGATTAATGTGATAAAGGCGGGCAGCATTGATGAGCGAAAACATCACGTCGCCAAATTCGCCCTCCATACGCTTGCGAGCAGCCTCTATGTCGGCATCGCTGGCGGCTTTCGGGGCAGAGTTAGTAACATTTGTAGCAGAGTTCGCGCCATTCGGGGCAGGATTAGTG